>SLDI01000338.1:0-3802 GCA_007125385.1 Phycisphaeraceae bacterium
AGCGTGAAGCTGGTCAGCACCGGCTCGTCCGCGGCGGCACGCTCGTCGAGCCAGGCGAACGCCTGGCCCCACATCGAGCGGAAGCCCGCCCCGCCGCTGTGGTAGAACAGGCTCATCTGAAGCATCGCCGCCAGCACCACCGCCGCCGGGGCACACGCGAACAAGGTGCCGAAGCGCGGCCGAAGCTGGCGATAGCACGCCGCCAGCCCCGCCGCCGCCAGCGCCAGCCAGGCGAAGTAGACGTAGAACCCGTAGCGCGTGTGCACGAACATCTGGTCCGTGGCCGTCAGATACAGCAGCGTCGCCAGCGGCACGAGCGCGGTCAGCGCCAGGTACCAGCCCAATCGCCGGCGGTTGCGGATCAGCAGCCAGGCGGTAACGGCCGCCAGCGTCATCAGCGCGACGTGGCCCATGTAGAGCGTACCGGCGACGAGCATCGCCGGGCCGTGGCTGCGCGGCTGCTCGGCCAGGTGTTGCCAACTCGGGTTCAGCACGGCCAGGTCCAGCGCCATCAGCACCGCGCACAGCCCCGCCGCCGCGCCCATCACGCCATAGCCGAAGATGCCCAGCCGCAGCCGCCGCCCGGCCAGGCGCGTCACCAGCCAGTCGGCGGCGAGCACGCCGAGCAGGAAGATCGCCGGGGCGTGGTGCATGAACGCGATGAGCAGGCAGATGGCCGCCGCCACGACGTGCTTGCGCGAACCGGTGCGCGACCCGTGGTAGTACAGTGCGATGAACGCCCCGGAGGCCAGGAACAGCGCGATGTAGAACCGGGCGTTCTGCGACCATTCGATGTGCCAGGGGGCCACGGCCATCAGCATCGCCAGCATCACCGCGCCGCGCCGCCCGAGCATGGGCAGCGCCAGCAGCGCGAGGATGGGAATGCTCGCGATGCCCACGATCGCCGGGCCGAGGCGCGCGTTCCAGGGCGTCATGCCCAGGGCGCGCCAGTGCCAGGGCTCGTAAGGCTCGGCCGCGGCCAGCTCGGCGCCGCCCAGCCGCAGGCTCAGCGTGCTCGCCCAGTGCGACCAGCCGCGCCATACCGGGCTGGCGTGGCCGTCGGCCACGATGGCGCGCAGCGTGTAAAGCTCGTCGGCCCAGAAGCTGTGGGCCTGGAGCTGATACAGCCGCAGCCCCGCCCCGATCGCCGTGGCGACGATTAGCCCCAGCGCCAGCAGGACGCCAGCCCGGACCGATCGCCGCCGGCCACGCAGGCGCACGCGCGCCATCAGCAAACGCCGCCGCGGCTGCGTGGCCGTCATCGACTCGGATGCATTGCTCGACACGGCTGGCCCTTTCCCAAGGCCGAGCCACGCAGCCGCCGGATTGTTCCGCGGCCGGGGATGGAAAACAACCATCAGCCGGCCGGCGAATGCGCGCGACTCGGAGATGCAACCATCGATGCATGGTGATGAACACCGATGCGCTGACGCGCCGAGCCCCGCTCCAGGACTAGGTTCCGTCCGAAAACTGGGTGCCACGGCTTGTCCCGAAGGGCAAGCCGTGGCACCCAACGCCGTAACCTTCGATGAAACGGCGCTGGCGCCGTTGCCGGGTGGGCAGAGCGAATGCGAAACCCACCACGGCGGCTGAGCGCGCGAGGCATCACCATGCATCATCATGGATCGGTGGCCCCATCGCCGCGCACGTGCCGCCCCGGCCCCTCACCCCGCCGGGTCGGCCAGGCCCAGCTTCTCGAAAGCGCGTCGCCGCAGCAGGCAGGCGTCGCAGTGGCCGCACGGCCGGGCCCCGAGACGGTGGGCCGTGTCCGCGATCGGGTCGTAGCACGAGTGCGTCAGGCCGTAGTCCACACCCAGGGCCAGCCCGGCCTCGATGATGCGCGGCTTGGGCCAGTCGATCAGCGGCGTGTGAACGTGCAGACGGCGCTGCCCGGCGACGGTGTGGCGCGTGGCCAGGTTGGCCATCCGCTCGAACGCGGCGATGTACGCCGGGCGGCAGTCCGGGTAGCCCGAGTAGTCCACCGCGTTGACACCGATGAAAATGTCCACCGCCTCGAGCACCTCCGCCAGCGCCAGCGCGTAGCTCAGGAAGATCGAGTTGCGCGCCGGGACGTAGGTCACGGGGATGTCGCCGGCCATCGCCGCCTCGTCGCGGTCCTTGGGCACGTCGATCTCGTCGGTCAACGCCGAGTGCCCCAGCGCCCGCAGATCGATGCTCACCCGGCGATGCGAGGCCACGCCGAGCTGCTCGGCCACGAGACCCGCGGCGCGGATCTCGGCCCGGTGCCGCTGGCCGTAGTCAAAGCTCAGCGCATGGCAGGCGTACCCCGCGTCGCGCGCCAGCGCCAGCGTCGTCGCCGAGTCCAGCCCACCCGAAAGAAGAATGATCGCGTCAGCCATGGGCGGAGAATAGCCACGAATGAACACGAATGGACACGAAGCAGGAGCCGCGGATGAGCACGGATGCAACGGGTGAGAAGCAGAGCGTGATACGGCAGTTCCCGCCTCGCCCGGAAAGGGCGACGGGTTGCAGGAGCGCAGCGAAACCCGCGATCGATCTGGTCACCGTACTGCCTGCCCCGTAGGGGCAGCGGCAGGGATCGGCGCCTGCCTCCGCCCCTGCCGGGGCGGGGCGCTGTCAACATTCGCGACAACCACGGGTTCCGCTGCGCTCCTACAACCCGGCGCCCCTCCGGGGCTCAATGCGCAACGCCCGCGCTCTTGTCGAATGAACCAGGGAAAAGGCGTGAGGTGTCGGGCTTGCACCCGGCGCCACCGCCCTCCGTGCTCATTCGTGTTCATTCGTGTTCATTCGTGGCTATTCCTTCTCCTTCCCCTGCTCGGGCTCCGGCTTCGGCGCCGCGACGATGGTCCGCGCCGCCAGGTCGCCCAGGCGCTGGCGGTAGGGGCCCAGCAGCACCAGCAGCAGCAGCAGCCAGGCGACCAGGTCCAGGGCCTTGAGCGCGTTGCGCGTCAGCAACTGCCACGGCCGGGGCACCTTCCCGTCCAGCGTCATCACCTCCAGGCCCATCAGCCGCTTGCCCAGCGTCCGCCGGGTCAGCACCTCGCTGATCGTCACATACGCCAGGAACAGGCAGATGATGACCACGCCCGGCTCGATCGCCCGCCAGCTCGAGGCGGTGCCCTGGCCCGGCCAGCGCTGCGGCAGCTCCGCCAGCGACACCCCGTAAAAGAGCATCCCCAGCGCCACCACCGGTGCCAGGTCGACCAGCCCGGCCAGCGCCCGCCGGGTCAGCGGAGCCAGCACCATCGTCTCGGGCAGCGTCAGCCGCTGGCTGGCCAGGTCCCGCCGCCAGAAAAGGAACATCGTCAGCACCGCCACCACCAGCACGCCGAGCATGATCGCGTGGTCGATCGCCCGGCCGGCGGGCTCGGCCCGCCAGCGCAGCGCCCGGCCGGGCGCCAGCCGCTGCGTGTGCAGCTCCAGCACGTTCATCACCACCCCCGCGTCGCGCCCGGCGCGGGCCTCGGCCAGCGCCTCGACATCCCCCACGCCCGCGACCACCAGCTCGTCCGCCGCCTCGCGGTGCAGCACCGCCAGGCCCCAGCGATCGGCGGCCACACCCACCAGGCTCACCGTCGGCAGCTCGGTCACCCCCTCCCCGGGCGAGACGCGCACCAGCCGCACCACCGCCGACGCCGCCTCGCTCCCGCCCGCCCAGCCAAGGACGATCGCCCCGTCGCCGGCCAGCGTTGCGTCGGCGGGCCCCTCGCCCCCCAGGGCCTCGGCCGCGTCGCCCGGCAACTCATGGTCGCGCCGGCTCCACCCATCAGCCTCGCGCCGATGCACCGCCAGCGTGCCACCCTCCAGCGCCAGCACG
>SLDI01000170.1:0-3770 GCA_007125385.1 Phycisphaeraceae bacterium
GCCGCGAGGCGATCGGCCGGGCCCGCTTCCGCCGCGTCCGGGCGCTCGACGTCGACGACCAGGCGGCGACCATCCACCTGCGCTACCACGACGCCACGCCCGCGCTGGTCACCGCCGCGCCGGGCCCGGGCCGGCTCATGGTCGCCAACTTCAGCCCGGCGCTGGAGCACAGCGACATCGCGCAGTTCGGCGGCTTCGTCGCGCTGCTGCACGCCCTGGCCGGCGAGCTCGCCCCGACAGGCCCGGCCCGGGCCCGGCAGCTCGTCGGCGACGCGCTGACGATGACCAGCCACCGCCAGCTCGAGCGGGTCGGCCCGTCGCTGCGCGTGCTCGGGCCCGACGGACGGGCCATCCCCGACGCCGAGTTCAGCGGCGCCGTCGGCACGGCCGAGGGCTTGACCGCCATCGTCCCGCGCGCCGCCGAGCCCGGCTTCTACCGCCTGGTGCGTGGCGAGACGACGCTGGCGATCGAGGCGGTCAACGTCGACCCGCGCGAGAGCGACCTGCGGCAGCTCGACCGCACCGAGCTCGAGGCCGCCCTGGCCCAGGCCGGCACCACCGTCGAGATGCGCAGTGGCGCCGAGGCCCAGGTGCTGAACGTGCGCGGCGTGCAACTGTGGGGCTGGATGCTCGCCGCCGCGCTCGTGGCGCTCGCGGCCGAGATGGCCCTGGTGAGCTGGTGGCGCCGCTGAACCGCGCCCCGCCGACGCGGGGCCGGGATATGTCCATCACCGCGAAGGAGCGAAGGAGGCGAAGATGCGGAAAATCAGGCTGTGTCCGAAATCCGCATCAGTGCGGGTGCCACGGCTTGTCCCGCAGGGCAAGCCGTGCGCTCTGGCTCCGTGGCACGGCTTGCCGCTTCGCGGAGAAGCCGTGGCACCGACTTTTCGGACAGAGCCTGGGCCAACCTGACGTCCTTGGCCCTCTTCGCCGCTTCGCGGTTGCCCGTTCGCCGCTTTGACGTGAAACGCCCATGCTTGCATTGACCTGGCAACCCTACTTCGCCCCGCTGCCGATCCTCGGCGGCGCGCTGCTGCTGGCCACGCTGGCCGTCGTCGCCTACGCGCGCACGATGCGCGACCGCCCGGGCCTGAGCCTGTCCCTGCTGGCGATGCGCCTGGCGCTGATCGCCATCCTCGCCTTGCTGCTGATGGGCCCGTCGATCGTGCCCGAGACCGGCGAGGAACTCGGCCGGCCCACGCTGACCATCGCCGTGGACACCAGCGCCTCGATGCAGGTCGACGACATGGACGGCCGGTCACGCTGGGACTTCGTGCGCGAGCAGTGGCTGACCGACACGCGTCTCAACCGCCTCGCCGCCGACTACGAGCTCGAGCTCGTCGGCTTCGACACCGCGCCGCGTCCGCTCGGCCGCGCCGCCCTGAGCCTGCCCGCCGACCGCGCCGCCACCGGCAGCGCCTCGCACATCATCCAGAGCCTGAACCAGATCGTCGCCGGCCTCGACGCCGAGGACGCCTCGCTGCTGGTGTTCAGCGACGGCCGCGACACCCACGACGCCCCGGCCGCGCCCCTGGCCCAGGTCGCCCGCGCCCGGGCCATCCCCATCCACACCGTGCCCGTCGGCGGGCCCAACCTCCAGCGCGACGTCGCCCTCGTCGCCATCCCCCAGCAGGCCTACCTGCTCGCCGGCGAGCAGGGCACCATCCGCGCCCGCCTCTACCAGACCAACGCCGCCCACACCCGCACCAACATCCACCTGCGCGGCCCCGGCGACGCGCAAAGCCAGGCGATCGCCTTCGACGACAGCCCCACGCTCGAGATCGACCTGCCCATCACCGCCGACGAGCCGGGCCTGTACGAATACGAGATCGAGGTCGACCCCGTCGAAGGCGAGATCGAGACGCGCAACAACCGTCAGCGCGTCTTCGTCGAGGTCACCGACGCCCGCCTTCAGGTGCTCATCCTCGAGGGCCAGCCCTACTGGGACACGCGCTACATCGCCCAGGCCCTGCGCGCCGACGAGCGCGTTGCCCTGACGCAGATCACGCAGCTCGCCATCGGCCAGCAGAAGCGCATCGTCACCCGCGCCGAGACCGACCGCGAGCTGCCCACCACGCTCGAGGAGCTGGCCCGCTACGACGTGATCATCCTGGGCAAGGGGCTCGAGCACCTGCTCGACCCCGAGCAGGCGGCCCTGCTGCCGCGCTACGTCGCCGACCGCGGCGGGCAGGTGGTCTTCGCCCGCGGCCGGGCCTATGACTCGTCCACCAGTGGCGGGCGCGCCGTCGGCCGCGAGCTGGCGGTGCTCGAGCCGGTGGTCTTCGGCCAGGGCCGCCTGCGCGACAAGCGCGTGGTGCTGACCAGCGCCGGCCGCTCCCACGCCACCTTCGCCACGCTCGACCCGGGGCCCGACGTCGAGCTGGGCCGGCTCATCAGCGACCTGCCCGCCCTGGCCGCCCTGCCGCAGGTCTCGCGCATCAAGACCGCCGCCCGCGTGCTCGCCCACGCCAGGCCCGAGGCGGTGCTGACCGCCGGCGACGAAGGCGGCAATCCCGGGCGAGGCGTCGAGCAGCCCGCCATCGTGACCATGCCCTACGGCCGGGGACAGGTGCTGGCCATCGTCGGCGAGGGCCTGTGGCGCTGGTACCTGCACGAGCGCCAGGAGGCTGACGCCGCCCAGGGCCTCTACGACCGCTTCTGGTCCAACACCGTGCGCCACCTGGCCATGGGCAGCGACTTCCAGCCCGGCCGCGAGCTGACGCTGCGCGTCTCCAGCCCCGCGGTGCACGTCGGCGAGCCGATCACCCTCACCGTCTCGGCCCGGCAGGCGATCGACCCCGCCATCGACGCCCGCCTGACGCTCACCGGCCCCGACGGCGACACCATCGAGCTGTCCCTGCGCACCGGTCCGGGCTCCGCACGCCAGCAGCACAGCTTCAGCCCCGAGACGCCCGGCCCCTGGCAGGCCGTCGCCGACGCCGGCGGGCTTACCCCCGAGCCCGTCGAGGCCCGCTTCACCGCCTACGAGCTCGACATCGAGCGCCTCGACTCGGCCGCCAACCCCGCCCTGCTGCACACGCTCGCGACCGGCAGCGGTGGTCGGCTGCTCGACCCGGACGAGCCCGACGCCCTCACTGACGTGCTCGCCGCCCACCGCGCCGCCATGGCCGTGCCGCCGACACCCGAGCACGTCTGGAACCAGGGCTGGGTTCTCGCCCTCGTCCTGCTCTGGGCCGGCGGCGAGTGGCTCGCCCGCAAGCGCGGAGGGCTGTTATGAGCATGGAACCGACACAACGACAGCGGGTCCGGTCTGATGACCATGGAGGCACGCCATGACGCACTCCCACGACCTTGACCACACCCTGACGCGCTGCCACGGCCGCGGCCGACTCGGCGCGCTGCTGCGCAACGCCGCGCTGCTCGCCGCCGCGTGGCTCGCCGTCGCGCTGGTGCTCGTCGCCGTCGACGCCCTGTTCGCCCTGCCCGCCTGGGGCCTGATGCTCGCCTCCGGCTCGCTTGTCGCCATCGCGATCGCCGGCCTGGCGTGGCTGGGCGTGACCGCCTACCGCTGGCGCTACCGCCCGGCGCGCGCGGCCGTGCTCGTCGAACGGGCCATGGGCTGGGACGACAACCGCCTGATCAACGCCGTGGCGCTGGAGCATGACGCCGACGCCGACGACACCCGCCAGAGCCAGGCGCTGCGTGGCAAGGCGATCGCGTCCGGCCACGCCGCCGCCGCGCGCGTCCCGGGCGGGGCGCTGTTCGACCGTCGCCGCGTGGCCCGGGCCGCCGGCTGGGCGGGCATCGCC
>SLDI01000594.1:0-3768 GCA_007125385.1 Phycisphaeraceae bacterium
AGCCTCCTTTCTGGGACTGGGGCGTTTCCGCTGATACGACCGATACGCCCCCAAGCGTACCAGCGGGAGGCTTGCTTCATAGATTCACTGGCGGCTTGTCCGCCAGTGCCCGGGCGCAACGAAGTACCACGACCGTCCAGGCTGGCTTTGATCACCGCAGTAAGGGCACCTGCACGTCGCCCGCGGCGCTCAGGCACTGGCGGACAAGCCGCCAGTGGCACCCGCCGTGCAACATATCCCATGCACAGTCGATCCTGCTCCCTCTATCTGCATCTCTTCTCTGTGCTCTCTGTGCCTCTGTGGTTCACTTCTTCCGCTCCCGTCACCCCATGCAGCCGCGCACCGGGAACACGGCCACGGTGCACGCCGCGTTGCCCACGCGATCGGTGATGGGGAACGTGCGCTTCGCCGGGGTGTGCACGCTGTGGCCGCGGTCCAGACAGCGATGGTGCCAGGCGGTCAGGTCGTGCTCGGCCGTGGCGTCGTCGGCGGTGAAGAGCACGATCAGCAGCGCCGCGTGGCGGATCACCTCGTCACGCGCCAGCTTGGCCAGGTCGGCGCTGACCGTCGACAGCAGCTCGCTGGCGTAGCGCTTGAAAGGCCCGGCCTGCTCGAACTGCGCCACCGTCTTGATCTCCAGCCACAGCGCCTCATCGGCGTCCACGGCGTCGACGGCCGTGGCGAAGAGCGTGCCCGCCAGCTCCGGGTCGCGCAGCGGGCGGGCGTCGGGCGTGACGACCAGGTCGCACCGTTCGCCCTCGCTCTTTCGCCGCCGGTTCCACGCCCCGGGGTAGCGCTGCTCGGCGTGGGCGCCGTAGCCGACCTGCGCCAGCGCCGCGGCGATCAGCGGGTGCAGGGCCAGTTCGTCCAGCGCGTCCAGGCCATAGACCGCCTGCTCGGCGTCGTCATGCCGGGCGCGCTCGGCCAGCCCGGCGGCGATGGCGTCGGCGATGTCGGCGGGGGACAGGTGCATGAAGCCATGACGACGCAAAGGACACGAAGCGGGCACACGGCAAGCATTGTAGAGCCGGTTCCGGCATATCGGTCGGGTTGCCCTGGCGGGTTGTCACGGCGGCCGCCGGGCGCCACAATGTCGCGACCACTGTCCACCTTCTGCCGGGATCCCATCATGATCACGAACGCTTCTCCTGCGATGCCTTATCCGCACGAAGCCCCCGACTGGACGCTGCCGCTGCTGGCAATTTCGGGCTTCTGCATGGTGATGCTCATCCAGGTCGTCGTCTGCGTGCTGCTCTACCTCTGCTTCACGCGCCTTGCCCCCGAGCATCGCAAGCTCGCGCCCGGCCTCGTCTGGCTGCTGCTGATTCCCGTTTTCAACCTCGTGTGGAACTTCTTCGTCGTCCTGCGCCTGGCCGAGTCGTACCAGAGTCAGTTCCGCGCCATCGGCCGCGAGGACGTGGGCGACGCCGGGTGGGGCATCGGCCTGGCCTACGCGATCTGCGCCGCCGGCTCGATCGTCCCCTGCCTCAACGTGCTCGCCGCCCCCGCAGCGCTGGTCCTGCTCATCATCTACCTCGTCAAGGTCATGTCGCTGCGCGGCCAGCTCCCCGAGCCGGCCGCGGCGTGAGCCCGCTGCCGCGGCCATCTGTCCGCTCTACCGCCGTTCCGGGGCCACCGGTCCCGGCTTCGATTTCTGCGGATCCCCGATCCCCGAACCCGGAACCCCGGTTCACCCCCCTCAGGCCGCGCCGTTGTGCGACTGCGGGGGCTGGGAGCGGCGGAAGGAGTTGTAGTTGGCGTGGATGAGCCCGGCGACGATGGCCAGGGTCAGGGCCGCGGCCAGGATGGCCAGGGTCAGCAGCTCGCCGGCACCGGTGTGGGCGTACTGGCGCAGCATGAGCAGGGTCAGGAGGAAGAGCCCGGCCAGGGCGGGGGCGATGACGATGCGGGGGACCTTGAGCTGCTGCATGGACATGGGGCGCTCCGGAGCTGGCGGCGCTACATTTTAGCAGGGGTGGCCCGGGGGTTGAACGCCCGGTTTCGCGAAGCCGCAAGCGGCTCTGTCGCGGGGGTTTAGCCGAGCTGGTGGGCGACCTGATCAGCGATCGGCGCCCCCCGTCCGGCCCCTCGCGTTGCAAAGCCACCCCCCCCTGCCTATGCTGTGCCTCTTCAACGCCGGCGGCCGACGCGGGTCGGCCGCGGCGCTCCAGTGAATCGCGCGGATCGGCCATGCAGACGCCCATCGCGATCTATATAGCCTCGTTGCTTGGTGCGGTGGGCTTGATCCTGATGATGCCCAAGGCCAGGCACAACTACCGCCTGGTCGGCGCCCTGGTCGCCGCGGCCGGGCTGGGCTGGCTCTGGCTTTTCCTCGGCCGACGCCTGCCCGGCGAGGAGCTGGGCATCACGGGCACGGCGTTCGGCTACCACTACGTTTTCGGCCTCATCGCCATCGCCGCGGCCGTGCGCGTCATCACCCACACCCGCCCCGTCTACGCCGCGCTCTGGTTCGTCCTCGTCGTGCTCGCCTCGGCGGGGCTGCTGCTGACCCTGGCGGCGGAGTTCATGGCCTTTGCCATGATCATCATCTACGGCGGGGCGATCCTGGTCACCTACATGTTCGTGATCATGCTCGCGACGCAGTCCGGCTCCGGCGAGTCGGCCGCCGGTGTGGCGGGGGCCGCCGACGACGATCCCCAGACCTCGCCCTATTACGACCGCATCGCCCGCGAGCCGGTGGCGGCGGTGGCGGCCGGGTTCCTGCTGATCGCCGTGCTGCTGCTGGCGTCCTCGGAGCCGGTGCTCAAGGTCGAGCAGGCGTTCGGCGACAGCGACGCGTGGCTGATCGAGCACATCGTCACCGAGCGGCCGAGGCTCGAGGTGGACCTGGTCAGCGACGCCCTGCCCGCGGGGCGCGAGATGCACGCCGCGGCCCTGGGCGTGGGGCAGGAGCTGAGCAACGTCGAGCGCGTGGGCATCGACCTCTTCCGCAGCCACCCGCTGGGGCTGGAGATGGCGGGCGTGATCCTGCTGGTGGCGCTGATCGGGGCGGTGGTGATCGCCAAGACGCGGGTGGAGGAGGAGGAGCAGCGGATCGAGCCGGCCGGCGACGCCTCGGGCGCCAGCGTCCACCAGCGCCGCGAGCCGGGGCCTGACGATCCGAGCAGCTACGGCCAGAGCGGCGGGCGCACGGGGGCGTAGATAAGAGCCACAGATGAACACGGATGAACACGGATAAGAGATAAGAACGGGAGGCTGCGACGACGCAGATTCATGAAACAGATCGACGGTGACGGCCCCGGGCTCCGCCCGGCAAGACGTGCGATGCACGACGGACGCACGGCTTGCCCTTCGGGACAAGCCGTGGCACCCCCCGATGGCTTGGGGCGATCGACGGAGCCTTCGTGCCTGCCGCCTTTATCTGTGTGCATTTGTGTTCATCCGTGGCTTTTTTTGAATGACCATGCCTGAGCTGACCCACCTGGCGTTGACGCACTTTCTGATCATCGGCGCGGTCCTTTTCGGGCTGGGCCTGATCGGGTTCATCTCGAGGCAGAACCTGATCATCATGTTCCTGTGCACGGAGCTGATGTTCCAGGGCGTGATCGTCACGCTGGTGGCGTTCAGCCGCTTCCACCTGAACCCGGCGGGGGAGACGTTCGTGATTTTCGTGCTGACGATCGCGGCGGCGGAGGCGGCGCTGGCGCTGGGTCTGGTGGTGCTGCTGTTTCGCCGCAAGCGCACGCTCGACGCCGAGGCGTGGGCCGCGCTGCGAGGATAGGAGAGATTGCGGGTTTCGGATTTCGA
>SLDI01000401.1:0-3760 GCA_007125385.1 Phycisphaeraceae bacterium
TGGCAGGAGATCGAAGCATCCACCGACGCCTTTGTCGGCTATTTCGAACGCTTCACCGACGAAGCACGCGAAGTGCTGCTCGGCCGCTCCGCCGGCGATGAACAAGACAACTACGCGGTCGTGCTCGAAGGACGCCACTTCCGCCCCCCCGATCAGCAACAATGGGTCAGCGCCCGGTCGGCCGCCGGGCGGCAACTGGAATCGCAGGCCATGATGCGCTGCCCGGGCGACGAAACCGCCCAGCCGTGTCATCCGTGAGTCGGCCTCACCTCGGCTGCGACCCGACCCGCGGGGCGATACACCGCACCGGCTCGGCCGCGGCGCCGTCGGATGAGCCGGCGAACACGCGCACGGGCTCGCCCATCTCGCGGGCATGATTGCCTGCGATCCGCCGCACCTGCGCGTCGACGTCGCGCCGCCCGAGCACCGCCACCGTTCCGCCGCACCCGCCGCCGGTGATCTTGGCGCCGTAGAGCCCGGCGTCGGGCCCGGCCTGGTAAACGCGCTGCACGAGCCGGTCCGTCGCTTCGGCGCCCAGCCCGCAAGCCGAATAGCTCGCGTGTGACTGGTACATCAATTCGCCCAGCAGCCGTGCGGCCTCCAGCTCGGCTGGGCCGCGCAGCAGCGCGGCGAACAGCCGCACGCGCAGGTGCTCGTAGATTGGATGCGCCACGGCCTGCCGCACCGCATAGCTGGTCCGCGGGTCGATCGGCACGAGTTCGTCCGTGGTGCCGTGCAGTTCGTCGAGAAAGGCGCGCCCCGTCATGCGCTCGGGCACCGCCTGGCGATAGCGCGTCTCGAACTCGCTCGGGCTGACATTCGCGACGTACCCGCCCCAGCGAGGGTCGTCGATGCGCACGCGGCCGGGGGCGATCGGCTCGGCGGTGAGCCCGGCGGCTCTCGCGATGCAGCGGTAGCCCATGAACGCTGCGGCGCGCACGCTGGCGTAGTCCGAGCCGGTGACGGCGTGGCGTACGCCCGAGTCGATGCCCCAGACGCCCCACGCCTCAGGGATCGGCCAATGGCCGAGCACCTCGGCCGGCTGACAGCGCAGCGCCAACAACTCGCCGGCGCGCCCCAGCGCCGAGGCCAGTTGATCCATCACGCCGCAGGGTGCCCCGGCCACGCGATTCTCCGCCTGCTGGCACCACAGCGCCAGGCGGTGGCCGTCCACCTCGCAGCCCAGCGCCGCGGCCGCGGCCCGGGCGGTGGCGAGCTCGATCGCCGCCGACGAGCTCACGCCCTTGCCCGGGGGCACGTCCGACCGCAGAACCAGCCGCATCCCGTGCGGTGCAGCGATGCCCGTCTGCTGCACGAGCACCGCCACCGGGCCCAGCACGTAGCCGCCCCAATCGCCGCCGGCCAGCTCCGCCAACGCCGCACGGGCCTCGCCGTGCTCGGCCGCCAGCAGCGCGATCGGCGCGCGAAACTGGCGCATCTGCCCGGTGTCCGGCTCGACCGTCGCCGCCTCGAACGCCCCGCTGTCGTTGCACTGCACCGCGCAGCACGCCGCCTCGGCGATGGGCATCTGAAGCACCATTGAGCCGGAGTAGTCCGCGATCCCGCCCATCACGTCCAGCCGGCCCGGTGCCCGCGCGGCGTAGACGGCCGTACCGGCGTCGAACCAGTCGGCCAGCGCAGGCTCGTCACGAAGCAGCTCGCCCACCCAGTCCACGAAGCTCGACAGGTTCTGGCTCACGCTCGCTCAGCCCTTGTGTGTTTGCCGGCGTGGTCACGTTCAGCACACGCCAGCAGTCCGTGATCACCCAGCGCCTGGCGCAGCGCCGGCTCGAACGCGGCTTGCAGTTGCGCATTGGCGTACCCCACCCACGCCACCTCCGCTTCCAGGTTCAGCGGCGCGTTCAGCGCCGCCCCCGCCACGTCGGTCAGCACCACACCGGCGGCCTCGGCGATGCGGGCGGTGCACAGGTCGTAGGGGTGGCAGCAGAGCCCCACCGCCCGCCCGCGCTGGTGGAGCACCGGGGCCACGAGCGGGCGCAGGTCCGCCACCACGCGGTCGTGGCCCATCATCAGCTCGTAGAGCTGTCCGCCGGTGCAGGCGTATTGATCCTCGAAGCACAGCGCCTTGCCCGCCGGCTGGGCGCCGAGCAGCGCGGTGGTGACCTGCTCGTCGATCGACGCCAGCACGTCGCGTGCCCCGGGGAAGAAGCGGGCGAAGCTGACGCAGCCGTGCTCGATTCGCGTGGCGCGCGAGGGCCTGGGTGTCAGCGGCTGGCTTCGGCCGGTGAACCGATCGATGCGCCGCCCCTCCACCGGACCCCGGCCGCAGACCCAGAGCTGGTCGCAGGCATGCTGCTTGAGAAGCGGGATCTCCGTCTGCATCGCCAGCTCGATGTCGCGCAGCGACGTGGCGGGCCCGCGGTTGGGCGCCACGCCCGTGAGGATCCATGCCGGGCGCTTCTGGTACATCAACCCGCGCGTGCCGTCGATCGGGTCAACGAGCACGCGAAACACCGCGTCGGCGACGCGGGCGGACCGCGGCAACACCATCCCCTCGCCGGGCAGGCCCTCGGCCAGCAGCAACAGCGGCGCGTCCGCGGCCGCCTGCTCGAGGTGCCCGATCAACAGCGCCTCGCTGACCTTGTCGATCGCGAAGACCGTGTCGCCCTCGTCCTCCTGCGCCACCGCGGCGAGCTCCTCCACCGCCTGGGACTCGCACCGCTCGAGCACGGCGGCACGGATTGCCTCGTGCATCTGCCGGATCGCCTCGAGCAGTCGCAGCGACTCAGCCATCGCTCACCTCGCTCATCGTCGCGTCCAGATGGTGCACGTCGCCGGCGACGGCGCGCAGCTCCGCGGCCTTGGCCTCCGGCCAGGTGTCGGCGATGAACCCGCCGCCGCCAACCTCCGGGCCGGCGAGGAACTTCAATAGGTTCGGCCGACGCA
Organism: Phycisphaeraceae bacterium; assembly: GCA_007125385.1. Taxonomy (GTDB): domain Bacteria; phylum Planctomycetota; class Phycisphaerae; order Phycisphaerales; family Phycisphaeraceae; genus SKPT01. Next base: position 2,908 of record SLDI01000401.1, read on the forward strand.
GCGGCGGATGCAGCTCGATGTGGAAGCCGAAGCCCCGATACGACCGCCCATCCGTCGGCGCCTGGTGCAGCGCCATGACGTACGGAAACGGCATCGACCAGAGGTTGTCCAGCCGCGTGAGCGTGCGCTTGAGCACGTCGGCCAAGTCTTCGAGCTCACCGGGCGACAGCTCCGCGATGCTCGGCACCATGCGCCGCGGCGAGACGAATGTCTCATAAGCGTACCGGGCGCAGTAGGGCACGAAGCTGATCGCCTCGCCGCGCTGTTCGAGCACGCGCGACCCGTCGTCCAGCTCCGCGGCGATCATGTCGCCCAGCAGCGATCCGCCGGTGCGATCGTAATGCTCGGCGCATGCGGCCGCCTCCTGCTCAATCGTCGGAAACACAAAGTTGGTCGCGTAGATCTGGCAGTGCGGGTGCGGGTTCGACACGCCCACCTGCTCGCCGTTGTTCTCGAAGATGAGCACGTGGTTGACCCCGGGCCGGGCGCCAAGCTCGCGATGCTGCTGTTGCCATGTCGCCAGCAGCTCGACGACGCGCCGCGGCTCGAGCCGCGCCAGGCGCAGGTCGTGGCGCGGGTGGTAGCAGACAACGCGCGAGACGCCGCTGGCGGGGCGCGCGACGTACGGAGCGGGCGGATGTGTGATGGACGTCGGCGCGTCGCCGCCGACGCACGGGTGATCGTTGTCGAAGGCGAACACGCCGGTGTAGGCGTCGTTGACCGCTCCGCCGACGCGTACGTTGCCCGGGCACAGGTTGCAATGCGGCTCGTACGCGAGAGCCCGCGCGGCCGGCGGCGCGTGCTCCTGTCCGGACCAGGGGCGGTCGTCGCGATGGGCCGCGATCACCACCCA
>SLDI01000372.1:0-3759 GCA_007125385.1 Phycisphaeraceae bacterium
CCCCCGCCACCTCGGCCTCAGCCCCCTCGGCCTCCGCCATGTCGGCCTCAGCCGCTTCTCCCGCCGCCTCAACCTCCTCGAGTTCCTCGTCGCGCTCGGCCTCGGCCTGGGCCTCCACGTCCGCCTCAGCCTGGGTCAGGTCGCGATACGTCTGCTCCGTCGCCTTGCGCAGCTTGTTCGGCCGGGACAGGTCCTCCAGGTCCAGTTGCCCCCCGCGCTCGTCGTACGCCTGCAAATGCAGGTAGTCGATGCTGTGCCCGCCCACGCGCACCGTCACGCGCTTGTTGTAGCGCTGCTCCAGCGCGCTCAGCCGTGCCCGCTCGCGGTTGAGCAACTGAAACGCCACGTCCGGGCTGATCGTCAGATCCACCCGCGCCACCGGCTCATGCTGTAGCGCCAGCGCCAACCGCCGCATCACGTCCAGCACCACCGACTCCGGGCTCTTGACGTAACCCGCCCCGGCGCAGTGGGCGCAATCGCTGAAGATCGAGCTCGACAGCGACGGCCGCATCCGCTGCCGCGTCAGCTCCAGGATCCCGAACTGGCTGATTAACCCCGTCCGCGTCCGCGCCCGGTCGTCCTTGATCGCCGCGCGGAAGCGCTGCTCGATCGAACGCCGGTTCTTGCGGTCGCGCATGTCGATCAGATCCAGCACCAGCACCCCGCCCAGGTCGCGCAGGCGAAGCTGCCGGCAAATCTCGTCCACCGCCTCCTTGTTCGTGTTGAACGCGTTGGACTCGGCGTCACGCGCATCCCGGCTCTTGCCCGAGTTCACGTCGATCGCCACCAGCGCCTCGGTCTGATCGATCACCAGCGATCCGCCCGAGGGCAGCGGCACCTCGCGGGCGTAAATCTGGTCGATCTGCGACTCGATGTTGAAGCGATGGAAAAGCGGCACCGGGTCGTCGTAGTAGACGATCTTCGACCGCGAGCGCGGGCTGGCGACGGTGAGGAAGTCGTGCGCCCGCCGCGCCGCCGACAGGTCATCGATCACGATGCGGTCGATTTCGCTGGAAAAGACGTCGCGGATCGTGCGGATGACCAGGTCCGACTCGGTGTAAAGCTCGCCGACCTTGCCGATCTGCTTGCGCCGCCGCTCGATGTTCTTCCACAGGCGTTGCAGATACGCCAGGTCGCGCTTGAGGTCCGTCTTGGTCTGCCCGACGCCGGCGGTGCGGACGATGAACCCGAAGCCCTCGGGCGGGTTGAGCTCGGCGAGCAGTTTGCGCGCCTCGCGACGGGTGTCGTCGTCCTCGATCTTGCGCGTCACCCCCAGCCGCTGCATGTGCGGCATCATGACGACGAAGCGCCCGGGGATCGACAGGTAGCTTGTCAGCGTCGGGCCCTTGGTGCCGATGCCCTCCTTGAGCACCTGCACGAGGATCTCCTGGCCGCGGCGCAGGCATTTCTGGATGGGCGGGCGCTCGCGGTGCGGCGTCTTGGACCCGACCTTCTCGAACTCCTCCCGGTCCTTGCCGGGGAAGTACATCGGGTGCAGGTCCGAGACGTGCAGGAACCCGTTGCGCTCCAGGCCGAAGTCGATGAACGCGGCCTGGATGGAGGGCTCGACGTTGACGACGCGGCCCTTGTAGATGTTTCCGACATGTGACTCGGCGCTGGCGCGTTCCTGGTAGAACTCCTCCAGGCGGTCATCGCGCACGATGGCGATGCGGCACTCCTGGCCGGGCACGTAATTAACGATCATCTCGGTCTTGGGCACGGTGTGTGCAGTTCCGGTTTGCCCGCGGGCGTTCGATGCGTCGACGTGTGAGAGGGGAAGGTCGACGCCGTCAGCCGCTGCGCGGTCCCGGAGCATCCTTGTTGTCGGCCGGCGCCGCCCCGCTCCAGCCGCGGGTCTGCGGCGAGCGGAACGTGGCCGGCCTTTGTTTCTCCCGCCCGGGGTCAGTACCCGATGGACCGTCCATCGAAAACCTCGGGCAATATCTTTCCAACCTCATCGCGAAGGTAGTTCATCACCTCGCGGTCCGAGTCAAACCCCCCGGCCCGCCTGGCGACCTCCTGGCTCTTCTCCAGCGTCACCGACCGCACGATCTGCTTGATCTCGGGGATCGCCGGCGGCGTGATCGACAAGCATCGGAGCCCCAGGCCCAGCAGCAGCATCGTGAACTCCGGCTCGCCCGCCATTTCCCCGCACAGGCTTACGTCTATCTTAGCACGTGCCCCGGCCCGGACGACCTCCTTGATCAACTGGATCACCGCCGGGTGCGCCCCGCTGTACAGGCTCGCGATCCGCTCGTTGCCCCGGTCCACCGCCACCGTGTACTGGATCAGGTCGTTGGTCCCGATCGAGAAAAAGTCCACCTCCCGCGCGAACGTCCACGCCTGCAACGCCGCCGACGGCACCTCCACCATCATCCCCACCGGCACGTTGCGGTCGAAGGCGACGCCCTGCTCGTCCAGGTCCTCCATCACGTCGTGCAGGATCATCTTCGCCTGCCTCAGCTCCATGATGTTGGAGATCAGCGGGAACATGATCTTCACCGGCCCATGCCCGCTGGCCCGCAGAATCGCCCGCAACTGCGTCTTGAACATCGGCAGATTCTGCAGGCACAGGCGAATCGACCGGCAGCCCAGGAACGGGTTGCGCTCGTGCGTCTCGCCCCCGGCGAACGTCACGTTGTGCGTGATCTTGTCCGCCCCCAGGTCCAGCGTCCGGATCGTCAGCGGCCGACCGTCCAGGTGGTTGACCGCCTCCATGTAGGACTCGAGCTGCTCATCCTCGCTTGGCTGGTTGTCGCTGGACAGGAAGAGAAACTCCGTGCGATACAGCCCGATGCCCGTCGCCCCGTTGTGCAAGGCCTGCGGAATCTCGCTGGGAAACTCGATGTTCGCCAGCAGCGTGACCTCAACGTCGTCGCGCGTCACGGCCGGCAGCTCGCGCAGCTCGCCGAGCGTGTCGGCGAAGTCCGCCATCCGCCTCAGCTCCTGGCGATACTCCATGAGCTTGGCGGCGTCGGGGTCGATCACCACCAGCCCGCGGTTGCCGTCGATGATCACCTGCTCGCCCGTGGCCACGAGCTGCGTCACGTTCTCCAGGCCCACGATCGCCGGGATGCCCAGGGCGTGCGCCAGAATCGCCGTATGGCTCGTCCGCCCGCCCGCGTCGGTCGCCAGGGCCTTGATCTTGGTCTTGTCCAGCGACGCCGTCTGGCTGGGCGTCAGGTCGTGGGCGAGAATCACCGCCGGGCTGTCGAGCTGCTGAAGCTCGCTGTGCGCGTAGCCCACCAGGTGCTTGAGAATCCGCCGCTCCAGGTCCCACACGTCGCTGACCCGCTCGCGCAGATACTTGCGATCCTGCTGGACAAACGTCTGCGCCAGGCGGCGCATGACCTGGTAGACGGCGAATTCGGCGGTGACGTGGTCGGTGTTGATGCTGGCGCGCACCTGCTCGATCAGGTGCCGGTCACTGAGCATGCCCAGGTGGAAGTGGAAGATGTTGGCCAGCTCTTCGCCCAGGGCCTCGGCCGTCTGGTCGCGAAGCTGCTGGATCTCCGCCCGCGACGCCTCCAGGGCCTTCTCGAAGCGCTGAAGCTCGCGCGGCACGCGCGAAGCCGGCACCGTCCGATGCGGGATCGGCTGGTCCTCGGCGTTGAGCACCACGGCGGGGTAGATCGCCACGCCTGGGGAAACCGGGATGCCTTTCTTGATTTGCATAAAAGGAGGGCGCAAGCGGGGTCGGGAAACCCCATTGTAGGGGCTGCCCGCCCGCGAGGCGCTTGGCCAGGGAGGATGCCCCCG
>SLDI01000297.1:0-3758 GCA_007125385.1 Phycisphaeraceae bacterium
ATCGCGCGCAGCTCGGCCACGGCGTCCTCGCGGTGGGCTAGCGAGCGCTCCCACCACGGGGAGACCTCCGCGAGGTGGCGAAAGTGAAATTCGGTCTCGCCGGTGACGATCAGGTAGGCGATCACCTGGGTCCACGTCGTGCCCGAGCGCGGGTAGCTCGCCACCCACACGTCGTCGGGGCGCGCGTCGAAGCTCGCGCGGCCCCGCAGAAATTTCACCGTGCGCGACGCGTCGCCCACGGTGTCGGCGAGCCGATCGAGGAGCTTATCGCCGCTGCGCAAAAGCGGCAGGGCGGCCCGGGACAAAAGCTGTCGGCTCGTCGCGCTCACGCGCGCTCCTCCTCGGCGGGCGGAGGCGTCTCGCCGGTAACGTGGATGCGCGTGCCCGTGCGGTGCTTGACCGCGTGCCAGCCCTGCGGGACCTGGAGATCGTCGCTCCAGTGAAACAGCCAGCGCGAGTCGAGCGGCGGGATGTTCACGCAGCCGTGGCTCTGCGGCTGGCCGAAGTTGTTATGCCAGTAGGCGCCGTGGGCTGCGTAGTTACCGTCGTAGTAAAGCGCCCAAGGCACCTCTTGCACCTGGTAGGGGCGCCCGTCGCCGCCGGTGCCGCGCATCGTCTTCGAGTTGTACATGCGATCGATCCGGTAGCTGCCGGTGGGCGTGTGAAAGCCCTCTCGACCGCTCGAGATCAGCGTGGCGAAGATCGGCGTGTCGCCCTCGTAGGCGAGCATCACCTGCTCGGTCAGATCGATGTGGATCCACTTGTCGTCGGCGCCGTAGCTCGATGGGCGCGCGATCGACCTCGCGAGGCGGACGTCGTCGCGGGGGACGGCGAGGCGGTCGCCTAGGCGGACGAATTTCCGGCCCTCTTTCTCCACCGTGTCGTCGGCGGAGAAGCGCGCGTGCTTGGCGACGGTGCCGCAGGGCGTCGCGATCTCGCCGTCGAGGCAGTATAGCTCCGTGGGCCGCCACGAAAACGCCAGCGGCAGGCGGGCGTCGCCCTCGCTCAGCCACTCGCCGTGCATCGGCGACAGCGGCCGGTGCATGACGTCGGCCTCGCGGATGTACGAGCCGTAGATGGTCTGAAAATACGTCTCGCCGTGCACGTCGATCTCGTCGGTGAAGGCGAGGACGTACGCGCCGTTGGCGTAAAGGTTTACGAGGTGCTCGGGCAGGTCGCCGTTTCGGATCGCCTCGAGCTCCTCTTCGGAGGGGAGCGCTTTCAAAAACGGCGCGCCGTCTTTGGCGACGCCGTGGCGAAAGAGGTTCGGCTGATCCGAGCGCGGCTTGCGGGTGCGCTGAAGCGCGGTGGTCACCTCCGAGAAGTCCTCGTCGGTAAACCGCTCCTCGATCATGTGGACGCCTTGCGACGAGCAGAGATAGCCGTCGCCGGTGACCTCGTACCAGGTGCCGCCCGAGCAGCCCGAGCCCCCCTCGTCGGCGACGCGGGCGGGGATGCGATTTCCGGTGCGCGCGATGCCGCTCGGCCAGCGGTCGCCCGGCTTCGTGTACAGACCGACTTGGCGGCCGGTAACCACGGCGTGCTGCATCGCCGGACGGGCCTGCAGGTCGTCGAGCACCCGATCGAGGTCGAGATACTCGTGGCGCAGGGCAATATTGAGCTCATCGAGCAGCACCAGGTCGACGCTGGGATCCTTAAGCATGCCGCGGGCCACCTCCCAGGCCGCCTCGGCGGCCCGGGTGTCGCGCTCGCGGTCCTGGGTATCCCAGGTGAAGCCCTCCCCCATGACGTGATACGCCACGCCCGGCTGACGCCGGAAGAAGGCCTCCTCGCCGGTTTCCCGTCGCCCCTTGATAAACTGCACCACGCCCACCTTCATGTCATGACCTAGCGCCCGGGCCAACATGCCGAAGCCGGAGCTGCTCTTGCCCTTGCCAGGGCCGGTGAGTACCAGCAGTACGCCCTGCTCCTTGTCGGCGCGCTCGATGCGCTCTCGCATGATCGTCTGCTTACGCGCCATGCGCTGGGCATGGCGTTCCGGGGTCTTGGCATTGTCTCGCATGGCGTCTCTCCGGGTATCGTGATCGGGCGTCAGGCATCCATGGGGGAAAAAGGCTGGCCGCGGAAGATCGCCGCCACCAGACCTGGCGCCGAGGGAAAATAACCGTGGAAATAGCTTGCCACCAGCGCCCCCTGGCGATAGACCGGCTCGGCCTCGCTGCCGGCGAGCTTGCGGGTGCGGCACAGCGGTTCGGCGGCGGTTTCGAGCCGCGAGTGATGGTAGGTATGACCGCGCAGCTCGCCCAGGTCCGCCTGCAGGCCCTGCAGCCCCAGGGCGGTGAGCTTGCCGGCCATTCGTGCCGTGCCGGGCAGCAGGCCGAGCATCACATGGCCCCGCCCCTCGCCATCCACCAGAGTCTCCACGCAGGCCATCAGGCCTCCACACTCGGCCAGGATCGGCCGGCCGGCGCCGTGATGGGCGCGAATCGCCGCCAGCATCGGCGCGTTGGCGGCGAACTTTTCGCCGTGAAGCTCCGGGTAGCCGCCGGGCAGCCACAGGGCGTCGCAGCCGGGCAGCTCGCTGTCGGCCAACGGCGAGAAGAAGCGCAGCTCGGCGCCCATAGCCTGCAGCAGGTCAAGATTGGCGCGATAGAGAAAAGCGAAGGCGTCGTCGCGGGCGACGGCGATGCGCACACCCTCGAGCCGCCGCATCGGCGGCTCGGGGGCCTCGGCCTCGAGCGTGACCCGCGCCGGCAGGCGATCGAGACCTGCCTCCTTGAGCACCTCGGCGGCGGCGTCGAGCTGGGCGTCGAGCCCCGCCAGCTCCCCGGCCTGCACCAGCCCCAGGTGGCGGTCGGGAATCTTCATCGCCGCATGACGCGGAATGGCGCCGAGCAGCGAGAGCCCCGCCGGCATGTTCTCGGCCAGCAGCCTGCCGTGGCCGGGGCTTCCCACGCGGTTGGCGATCACCTCGTGGATGGCGAGCTCGGAATGGTAGTTGGCCAGCCCCTGGGCCACGGCACCAAAGGTTTGGGCCATGCCCCAGGCGTCGATCACCGGCAGCGCCGGCAGCCCGGCCAGGATGGCCAGGTCGGCGCTGGAGGGGTCGCCATCGAAGAGCCCCATGGAGCCCTCTACCAGGATTAGGTCCGCCTCGCGAGCCGCCTCGGCCAGGCGCCAGCGACACTCGTGCTCGCCGGTCATCCAGGGGTGAAGCTGGTAGACCGGCTGCCCCGAGGCGACCTCCTGCACCATGGGATCCAGGTAGTCCGGGCCATGCTTGAAGACGCGGACCTTGCGACCGGCGTTGCGGTGCAGCCGCGCCAGGGCGGCGGTCACCATCGACTTGCCCTGGCCGGAGCCGGGCGCGCTGATCAGGGCGGCATGGCACTCGCCGCGAATCGTTGTCGTCATATCACCTCACAGGAACGAAAACGGGGGCCCCGTCGATCTCGGCGGTGGCCAGGCGCTGACCGTAGAGGCGTTCAAGCGCCTCGGGGACCAGCATGGCATCGCGGGGGCCCCAGCAGGCCTCACCGTCGGGATAAAGCAACAGCAGCCGGTCGCACCAGCGCGCCGCCAGGTTGAGATCGTGCAGGCACATCATCACCGCCTGACCGGCGGCGGCCTCGCCGGCGAGCAGGGCCATCACCGCGGTCTGATGGTGCAGATCGAGATGGTTGGTGGGCTCGTCGGCCAGCCACAGGCGCGGCCCCTGGGTCAGCACCGTGGCGATGGCCAGGCGCTGGCGCTCGCCGCCGGAGAGGGTGCTTACCAGGCGATCGGCCAGGTGGCCG
>SLDI01000368.1:0-3756 GCA_007125385.1 Phycisphaeraceae bacterium
CTGCTCCTGCTCCGGCTCCGCCTGCTCCGCCTCCGCCGAGGCCGCCTCCGCCGGCGCCCGCTCCGCCTCAGCCGGCTCGGCCTGCTCCGCCTGGGCCGGCTCGACCGCCCGCTCAGCCTCGCCCTCACCCTCAGCTTCCGGCTCGGGTTCGGGCGCCGCCGGCCTGGTCGCGCGACGCGCCGACCGCGGCTGCTCCGCCGTCGCCGTCGCCGTCGACGACTCACCTTCGTCAGACTCACCCTCACCCGACGCCGCCCGCGCCTTGGCGCGGCCGGCCTTGCGGCGGGCCGTGGCCTTGCCCGACCTGGCCTTCTCCTTCTCCACGTCCACCTTCTGCGCCGTCTCCACCGCCGTGCCCGACTGCTCCTCGCCGAACCACTCGCGGATCGTCTGCGCAAGGCCCAGCTTCACCGTGGACATGTGGTTCGTGATCCCAGGCACGCCCTCGGCCTCGCACTTGGCCACGATCACCTTGCTGGACACGCCCAGCTCTTTCGCCAGTTCAAATACCCGTTTGGCTTTAGCCAAAACTCAGCTCCTGTCGTTCTCGTCGCTCACCCAGCAAAATCTCAACCCAGCTCCCACAACCTCCGACAACCGCGGCCCGCCGCCCCTCCGGCACCGCAAGCAAACACCGATCACCCTTACCGCTCCCGGTCCACCTCCGCGTGCCGCGCCGACTCATCACGCTGCTCCTGCTCCGCCTCGTCCGACGCCGCCGCCTGACGCTTTTCCTGCGCCTCCTCCGGCGGGCCGAGCGTCCCGGCCTCGGGCGGCGTCTCGTCCGCCAGCGCCTCGCCCGCCTCGCCCTGCTGCGCCTGCCGCGTCACGTTCGCCTCCGCCGCGTCGCTGCCCGTCGGGCCCTCGGCCTCGACGTCGCCCTGCACCGCCGCGTCCGAACGCTGGGCCTCGCCCGCCAACGCTTCGTCACGCTGCGACGCCTCGCCCGTGTCGCTGGCCTCCGTCGCACTGGGCTCGACATCCGCCGCCTCACGCCGCTGCTGAAGCATGTCCACGATGCCCCCGCCACCTTCGCCCCCGCCACCTTCGTCCCCACCGGCCGCGGGCGCCGGCTCCTCGCCCAGGATCGCCGCCGCCTGCGCATCGCCCGGCAGCGCCGCCTCGGCACGCTTGCGGGCCTCGGCCTCCTCCTTCTCCTTCTGCTGCTGCTCGGCCACCTCGCGCGCCTTCTCCGCCGCCGTGGCCACCATCTTCTCCGCCGTCGCCTCGTCCACCCCGATCGACTCGACCAGGTACGCCGCGCCCACCTCCTCCACATCGAAGACGCTGATCACCCCCAGCGCCGCCAGGCGATCGATGTGCTCCTCGCCCACCTCCTCGATCGTCTTCAGCGTCGCCTCCATCGTGTCCAGGCCCTTCGTGAACTCCGCCGGCGTCAGGATGTCGATGTCCCAGTTCGTCAGCCGCGCCGCCAGACGCACGTTCTGCCCCCGCTTGCCGATCGCCAGCGAAAGCTGGTCCTCGTTGACCACCACCGTCGCCCGCCCCAGCTCGAAGCACAGCGAAATCTCGACGACCTCCGCGGGCTTGAGCGCATACTGGATCAGGATCTGGCTCGACTCGTTCCAGCGCACGATGTCGATCTTCTCACCGCCCAGCTCGTCGACGATGTTCTTGATCCGGCTGCCCCGCACGCCCACGCACGCGCCCACCGCGTCGACCTTCGAGTCGATCGAGCTCACGGCGATCTTCGTGCGATACCCCGCCTCGCGCGCCATCGCCTTGATCTCGATGATGCGCTCCGCCACCTCCGGCACCTCCACCTCGAACAGCCGCTTGATGAACTCCGGCGCCGCCCGGCTGAGCACGATCTTCACCTGGTTGCCCGCGTCGCGCACGTCCAGGATCAGGCAGCGCACACGCTCGCCCGGCTGGTGCTGCTCGCCCGGAATCTGCTCGCTGCGCGGCATGAAGCCCTCGGCCCGGCCGATGCTCACCACCAGCGCCCCGCCCTCGTAGCGCTGGGCCATGCCCGTGACCAGCTCGCCGACGCGATCGACGAACTCCTGGTAGATGCTCTGGCGCTCGTCCTCGCGGAAGCGCTGGATCATCACCTGCTTGGCCGTCTGCGCCGGAATGCGCCCCAGCGTCTCCAGCGAGATCTCCTCGTCGCCGCGCCAGATGCGGATCTTGCCGTTGATGCGGTCGACCTCGGCGGAGAACTCCTCCGTGTCCACCGCGTTGAAGTGCTTGCGCGCCGCGGAGATCATCGCCTGCTCCAGGTCGCGGAACAGCGACTCCTTCTCCACGTTTCGCTCGCGGCTGATGGCGTCGACGAGTCTCAGCATCTCCTGGCCGTTCATGTGTTCACCTTCTTGTCTTGCTCTGGTCAGATTGTCGAGTTGTCGTCAGCCGCTGGTGGTTGTGAAGCCGCCGGGCCGACCCGGGTTGTCCCATCAACGAAAAAAGCCACGGAGACGGAGTCACCGTGGCCTGAGGCGGCATCGCGAACCCGGGAAAGACCGGGCCGCGGCAGATGCGTCGCGGGGCTAGCTCACGGCCGCGCCCTCCTTTCGGAAGGCCCGCCGCCTCCGGCGAAGCCGGGCGGTCGGCCGCAGCTTGGCTGCAAAGCGAGGATGGGCACTTATAGCACCCATCACGGCTTCGCCGCCTCCAGGCCAGGCTGTCCGGGCAAATCACGCATCAGTCCACCTCAGGCGCGGCGGGCCCCATGCCCGCCGGGTCGAACAGTAAAGTCTAGGGTCCGCCCATCCGCTGTCAAGGGGCGTCCGCCGACCGCCCGCCCACCACCGCCTCGTCCAGCTCCGGCGTCGCCTCGGCCCGCGAGGCCACGTACGCCCCCACCCGGTTGGCCACGTCGGCGATCCGCTGGCTGTCCCAGTGCAGCACACGCCCCACCAGCACCGCCGCGGACACCGCATCCCCCGCCCCCACCGGCGTCGCCCCGGCCTCCGGCTCAAACCGCGCCTCGGTTCCCTCCACCTTCGCCCCGCCACGCTCATACAGCACCGTCCCCGACTCGCCCCGCGTCAGCACCACCAGCTCGAACTTGAACGCCCGCATCAGCGCCGCCGCCAGCTCGTCCGCCCCGGCGCCCGGCTTGCCCACCGCCAGCATCCGCGCCACGGTGGCCAGCTCCTGCTCGTTGGCCTTGAGGATCGTCGCCCGCTCGCACGACCGCCGCAGCGTGCGATGGTCCGGCAGCGGGTCGCGCAGGTTCACGTCGAACAGGCGCTCGGCCTGCCGGGCCGTGTCCAGGAAGCGGTAGATGCTGTTGCGGGATTGCCCGTCGCGCTGGGCCAGGCTCCCGAAGCAGACCGCGGCGCAGGTCATCGCCAGGTCCTCGCTGTCGAAATCGTAGCTCAGCACGTCCCACGCCACGTTCCGGGCCACGTCGTAGCGCGGCTGGCCGGCCTCGTCGAGCTCGACGAACACCCGGCCGGTGGGCCGGTCCGGGTCGGTCTGGATGTAGTCGGTGACCACGCCGCGCCCGCGCAGCTCGCTGACCAGCCGTGAGCCCAGCCGATCCTGCCCGACGCGCGACACGACCACGCCGCGCCCGCCGTGCGGCGACGCGAGCTGGTGGGCCATCACCGCCACGTTCAGCGGCGCCCCGCCGAGGCGCTGCCCCGTGGGGTAAACATCGAACAGGGCTTCGCCGATACCGACAATGGTGAAGGCGTCAAACATGACGCCGCTAAGCGTAGCAATCTTCCCCGTCGCCCGCCGCCGACGCCCCCGCCGGGCGCGGCCGGGCCGGCCCGGTGGGGCCAG
>SLDI01000379.1:0-3751 GCA_007125385.1 Phycisphaeraceae bacterium
CCACGCGCCGTCGCTCGGCCGCGCCCCGGCCGGCAGCGACCCGGCCAGCCGATCCGCCACCTCCGTCAGCACCTCCCGCAGCGCCTCGGCCCGCTGACGCAGATCGAACACCTCGCCACCCTCGGCCGCCAGCGCCTCGACCTGGCGCCCCCACGCCGCGCTCAGCGCCGCGGAATCCGGATGCGACGGCTCGGCCCGCAACTGCTCCGCCACCGCCTCAAGGCCCAGCTCCTCGTCCGCGATCGCCAGCTCCACCCGCTCAAGCAACGCGCCGAGCTCATCCGCGACCGTGACCACCTCGGCTTCGATCGTCTCGCGATGAGCCCGCACCCACGTCCGCTGACGCAGCCGCTCGTACGCCGGCAACGGCGCCTCCTCGAACCGCCCGCGCAGCCGATCCGCCGTGCGCGGCGCCTCAAGCTCCCGCGTCAGGTGCTCGAGGTGCGCGCGCACCGCGGCCACCCGCTCCGGCCCCGGCCAAGCGTGGCGCGGGTCGGGAGCGTCGGGCGGGTGCCAGTCCGCCTGCGAATCCTCAACGCGCTCGCGCCACCGCTGAAGCAGCGCCAGGCTCGGCGGCGGCGCGTCGTCCTCGTACAGCCCGCTGCGCTCGACGAACACCTGCCGATCGATCACCTGCCGCCAGTCGCCGGCCGCGGCCGCCGCCACCTCGCCGACGCTCTGCGCCAAGGCCGCCAGACGCTCGGCAAACACCTCCAGCCCGGCCAGCCGCTGCGCCAGGGCCGCGTCCGCCTCCACCACCGCGTGGGCGGCCTCGGCCTCGGCGTCGATGACCGGCCCCAGCGTCGCCAGGATCGGATCGCTGCCCGGCTCGCCATCGGCGCCCGGCTGCTCGGCCACGACCGCCGCCGCCGCTTGAAGCCGCGACCACGCCGCGTCCGCCGCCTCACCGCTGACCAGCATCGCCAGCAAGGGCTCCAGCGCCTCGACCAGCTCGCCCTCGGCCAGGCCACGTCGCACCCGATCAAGCTGCTCGCCCAGCACCGTCGCCGGCCCGGCCCACCCACGCTCCGTCCACCGCTGCGCCCAGCCCGCTTCGCTCGCCTCGAGCCAATCATTGAGCGCCTGCCGCGCTTCCGTGACCACCGCGTGGGCATGCAGCACCCGCCGCGACACCTCCGCCTCGCCCAGCACCGCCTCGGCCTGCTCGATCAACGCCAACTGCTCCGGCGTCGCCTCGTCGTCCCCGGCCGCGATCGCCGCGCCAAGGTGATCCAGGCGCGAGCCCAGGTCGGTGATCGACAGCGGATCCAGCTCGCTCAGCGTCGCCGCCGCCAACGGCCGCACCACCTGCTCGCCCAGCGCCCCGCGACGCGCCAGCGCCGCCGCGAACGCCTCATCCTCACGGATGCGCTGATGCAGGTAGACGCCCCACCGGCCATACGCCTCGTGCAGCTCGACAAGCTGCTCGACGCTGGCGGGCACCTCGCGCAGGATGATGCGCTCGGTCACGAACCACCCGCTGGCCACGACGATCGCGATGATCGCCGCCGTCAGCCCCACCGCCCCGGCGGACATCGCCTTCTTCGGCGGCGGCCGCAGCGCGTCGACGCGCTTCAGCAGCGCCGCCAGCGGCAAAGCCTCGGCGTCCAGGTCCGGGTCCAGCAGCTCGTTGACCAGCTCGCGCCATCGCTCGCCCGTGTGACGGCCCAGCCGCGACCAGACGCGACCGCCCGGCACCGGCCACTCGCTCTGCCCGGCATGCTCGCGCCCGGTGGCCAGGGCGAAGATCAGCTCGCCGACGGCGCGGCGATCCGCCGCCGCGTCGCGTCCCGGCTGAAGCGTCGAGTCCGGCAGCGGATCGGTCAGCACCACCTCGCCCGCCCCCGCCGCGCCCGCCCCGCCGAGCAGGACGTTGGACGCCTTGAGGTTTCCGTGCGGCCGCTGGGCGTGGGCCTCGAGCTGCATCAGCCCGCGCAGCACCGCCGCGACGATCTGATGCAGCGCCGCGGCGTCGATGCGAACCCGGCCGATCAACCGCTGAACCGACCCGGCGTAGGCCGGCATACGCAACTCGTCATCGCGCTCGCCCGGCGCGGCGGCGGCCCAGTTGCTCGCGCCGGCGCCATGCAACGCGCGCTGCAATGCCACCTGTTCCTCAAACAGGCTCCGCTGCCGGTCCAGCGCGGCGAGGCTGTGGCTGGCGACGAACGGCTCGAAGCGCTTGACGACCACCGCCGCGGCGTCGCCGGCGTCCTCGAACCGCGTCACCGTCAGCGCCGTGCGCCGCAGCTCCCGAACCCGCGGCTGTTGCGTGGACGGCGGCATCGGCTCAGTCGTCTCCGCGCATGCGCGTCGTCAGGTCGAGAAAACCCTCACGCACCGTGATGCCGATCTCCCGGCCGCGCCACCGGTCACGGGCCAGCGGCAGGACGAGCCGGCGGTCGTCGGCCGAGCCGGCGCGATCCTCGAAATCGCCGAGCAGGTTGGCCATGACGACCAGGTGCGTCGCGCCCTGGTCCATCCATTTGTCCCAGATCGGGTCGTTGCGCTCCAGCACCTGCACCTGCTCGCCGTCGTCGACGAAGCGCAGCGTCTTGCGCTCCACGCCGGCGCGCAGGCGGTTGCCCGGGGCGAAGTACTCGCTGACGCGCACCTGCGAGAGCGTCTCGGTCAGGCTCGCCCCGGCGCCCACGACGTCGACCGCGATGCTCGTATCCGCCAGCGACGCGTCGCGCGTCACCTGCACGTCGTAGGCCCGCGGCCCGCCGCAGCCGACCAGCAACAGAACGACCACCAATCCCCCCCACCGCCGCACATTGAATTGAATCATGCCGATGCTCCTTGGGCTTGCATGTATTGGTCCAACACCGCGTGCACCTCGCGGTTGTATTGCCAGTCGATCACGATCAGGCTGCGCGTCCGCACGACGAGCAGGTGCAGGTCCGCCGCGGCGCGATCGAACACCCGGTGCAGCGCGTGGGGCGGGGCGTCGGCCCAGCCGCGGCACGCGCTGTGCCGGCCGGCGCCGGGCACCATGCGCACCAGCGCCGCCAGCACCTGGCCCCACAGCTCCAGCGGAATCGCCTGCCCCGCCGCGTCCGCCGGCTCGTCGAGGCCCGGCGGGCCCACGGCCTTGGCCCAGCGCGGCTCGGCCAGCAGGCCGGCGATGCACGGCTCGAGCTCCTCCGACCCGGTCGCCATCTCGTCCACCTGCCGCGCCAGCGCCACCAGGGCGTCCAGCGCCTCGGGCAGCGGCCGACGCTCGTCGACCAGCAGCGTGCGCACCGCCAGCACCGCCAGGGCGTACAGGTCGCACGGCGAGCTGACGGCCGGCAGCACCTGAAAGGGCACCTGCTCCAGCGCCACGCCCACCTGCTGCTGGATCGCCGCCCGCACCGCCTCGTCAAAGCGATGCGGCAGACTGCGCAGGCGCCATTGCGGCGTCGAGACGCTCGCGTCGCGCTCCACGCCGACGTAGAGGTCCACGGCCTCAGCGCCGCCGGTCAGGCGCAGATGCACCGGGTCGTCGCGGCCGGGGGTGAGCCGATCGTGCGTGGTCAGCGAGCCCGTGACGACGACGCCTTCGCTGGTCTGCGTGATGTCGGTCAGGCGCAGCGACGCCAGGCCGCGCTGCGCCTCGCCCGCCGTGCCGGGGCCGTAGATCGACGCGCCGGTGTCGGTGGGCAGGTAGACAGCCGCGTCGGTGGCGCCGAGCGTCAGCGCCCGGGCCGGCGCCGGGTCGGTCAGGACCATGCGCGCGGCCCAGAGGCGCGGCAGCCCCGCGCCGGCC
>SLDI01000414.1:0-3747 GCA_007125385.1 Phycisphaeraceae bacterium
GGGTTTCGCATGGGGCCGGGGTTGTCGCGAGAGGTCCACTGCATCGAGTCGTGGATGTTCGAGTTCTTTCTCACCGGCCGCCTCGATCTGCATGTCGGCGGCGCGGGCTGGCGCACCGCCGGGCAAGGCCAGGGTGTGCTCTATCCGCCGCGGACACCCTTCTGCGAGAGGCTGCCGCGCGGATGCGCCGAATGCACGAGTTTTTCGCTGTTTTTTAATGACGGCGGGTACGCGCCGCTGTTGCAGCGCATCGGCCGGGCACCGCGGGCCTGGTGGGTGGACGATCCGGACCGCGCGATGATCCGCCTGGTCACGGAGATCGAGCGGGCCGTCGAGCCGAGCCCCGCGTCGGACCTGTTGCTGTCCGGCTGCTTTTCGCAGTTCGTCGCCCACCTCGTTCGTGGCGAGATGACCGACGACACGATCGTCGTGCGCACCGGCGGCGTCGATGAACCCGTCTTCGTCACGCGAGCACATCAGTACATGCGCGATCACCTCGGCCAGGCGATCCGCCTGGCGGACCTGGCCGCGCGCACCGGCTTCTCCGAGTCGGGCTTCTCCCATGCCTATCGGCGGGCGACGGGACGATCGCCCATGGCGGTGTTGCGATCCATGCGGGTGGAAGCGGCCCGCATGCTGCTGCACCGCAGTCGATTGTCATTGCAGGGGATTGCCGAGCAGACCGGCTTCGCCGACGCGTTTCACCTCTCGCGCACGTTCAAGCAGGTGACGGACGTGTCGCCGAGCGACTACCGTCGATCGGCCGGCGAATGACACAGGGCCATGGCCGTGCAGCATTCTTCATGGCGCCGGCAGCGGCATACATGGCGAGCCGGGGCGGCGTGTGCGATGATGCTTCGGACGATTGGAGATGCTGCCGATGCCCGATTCCGATTCTGCAACTCCAGGAACCACATCACCATGACACGCTACATCGCCGCCTACGACACCGAACATCCCAAATGCCCCGCCGCGTGTGAAAAGATCGTCCGTGTGCATCGCGAGTTCGAGATGCCCGCGACCTTCTATCTGGTCGGCCAGCACTTGCGCGACCACGCCGATCATTACCGCGGTCTGCTGGATAATCCGCTGTTCGAGATCGCCTCGCATACGTGGTCGCACAAGATGCTCAAGCCGCACCCGATCTGTGGTTCCCCGGTCGCGGGCGACGATCTGGCCGACGAGGTGATCAAGGGCAAGCAGATGGTTGAGGAGGTGTTCGATCGTGAATGCCTCGGCCTTCGCCCCGGATGCAGCTTTGATGACGGCCTGTGCAACGCGCCGCAGGTCCTCAAGCTCGTCGAGCAAGCCGGCTACAAATACGTCAGCTCGCTGGCGTGGGGCCCGGGCTTCACGCTGCCGGCCCCGCTGAATCAGCCGCGCACCTACCAGGCCGACGGCTACCCCGACTTGTGGGAACTGCCTTGCCACGGTTGGCACGACAACGTCCTGACCACCGATATCGCGACCGCGGGCAACCACCATTTCAGCATCGCCTGGCCGATCACCCAACCCGAGATCGTCCCCCCCGGGCCGGTCGAGACCCCCGAGCAGGAGGCGGCGATTTTCAACCGCATGATCGACCTCGCCGTCGAGCAGCAGTTGCCCTTCGTGTCCCTGATCTGGCATCCATGGTCGCTGGACCGGTTCGACCCGCAGATGCGGATGGTGCGCGCGGTGTTCGAGCACGTGCGTGAGCTGGGGCTGCCCAGCGGAACTTACGCCGATCTGTATCACGCCTGCGTGGCGGGCAGCGCCGAGGCCGGCGCGTCGAAGGGTTGACCATGCCGATCAAACAATCGTTCTGTTACCGCCTGTTCCAGCCCGACGACATGCGTCTTGATGCCCTGTGCGTTCAGGCCGCGTCGATTGGCTACGCTGGCATCGAACTCTGGTGGCCCGAGGATGATTTCCAGGAATTGATGGCCGCGGCGAAGCAGCACGGCCTGGCCGTCGCCAGCATGTGCGGCCACCGCTGGGACACCGGCGGACTGAACGACCGTTCCCAGCACGATCGAATCGAAAGCGAATTGCGGACATCGATCGAACAGGCTCGGGCCAACCATATTTCCGGCTTGATCTGCTTCAGCGGCAACCGCATCGAAGGCCAGGCCGATCGCGAGGCGGTCGAAGCCGTCGCCGCCGGCCTCCGCCGCGTGACACCGGTCGCCGAGAAGGCGCAAGTCAACCTGAACCTCGAACTGTTGAACTCGAAAATTGACCACCCGGGCTATCAATGCGACCACACCGCGTGGGGCGCGGCGGTCTGTCGACAGGTCGCCAGCCCCCGCGCGAAACTGCTCTATGACATTTACCACATGCAGATCATGGAAGGCGACGTCATCCGAACGATCACCGATCACCTGGATCTGATCGGCCACGTGCACACCGCGGGCGTCCCGGGGCGGCGCGATCTCGATGGCGAGCAGGAGTTGAGCTACCCGGCCATCTGCCGCGCGCTGGCCAGGGCCGGCTACGCCGGTTTCGTCGGCCACGAATTCAAGCCGAAGGGGCATTTGCTGGCCGGGCTGCGCAGGGGTTTCGAGGTTTGCAAGCAGGATTGAACCGCACATTGGTGCGGCAGGTGTCTGTTTGCTGTTTGTCGGAACTGCGCAGCCATCTGGAGTTGATCAGGCGTATGACGTGGCGTCTGCATCTCCTGAACCTTCAGGTGGAGTTGGCCTACGACGCGCTCCAAGGGATCATCGACGGCAGGAACCGCGCGGTCGGGATGCCCGCTTTTCGCAAGGAGCGGACGATCGGCGGCCAGGTGTAACGTGAGCCGACGTCGTCGATCAGAACGCGCACCTCGACGCCGCGCCTGACCGCCCGTGCCAGGGCGTCACGGAACATCCGCCCGGCGCGGTCGTTGTCGAAGATGTAGCTGCTCATGGCCACGCTTTGGCGGGCGTGGTCGATGGCCTCAATCATGGCGGGATAAGCGGCGTCACCGGCGACCAGCGGCTTGACGGCGTTGCCGGCGAGCAGCGAGCGATCGGTCAACCGGCCGACCAGATGGATCAGCGGTCGCAGATGCTCGCCGCGGTCACCCAGGACGGAGCGGATGTGCTGTTCCGAGGCCATGCTCTGATCGGGCGCCACGCGGATCGCGGGCTGGTCCGCCTTGAGCACGTGCGCCTTGCGGCGGATGCGGTTGATCCCGAAGAACCAGTAGAGCAGGGCTCCGATGATCGGCGAGAGCCAGATCAGCCCGACCCAGCCGATCGCCGCCCGTTCGTCGTCCTTGTGCAGCACGACATGGATCGAGGCAAGGATCGCGATGGGAATATACAGCGCCGCGAAGACCTGCGAACCGTAGATGACCAACGTTTGCCACATTTAGCCCGCATATTTCACCAGCGTGCCCCGCGGCGATGGCGGCGTTGGGCGGAGTCGGTGGGCGCATGGGATCGCCGTCCGGAGTTGGCGATGGGTTGTCGGGCGAGGGTGAGCGGGGGTCGACGGCATCGGTCATAGCGGCGTCAGACGCGATATGAGCCTGCGCCACAGGGCCTGCTCGGGGTGAGTTGTGGACAGGTGAAACATCACCCGCCGGGCCGAGACCACCACGCGCGCCGCGAGCTTGAGCAGCCGCAGTCGGATCGTGCTGACCTGCGCCTTGGCCAGCGTCGTGCCCGCCAGCACGGTGCGGCGCAGATGTTCGAAGAACACGTACGCGAAGCTCGACAGCAGCAGTCGCAGTTGATTGCTCAGCAGCGTGCGGCAACTCGTGCGGTCGGCGAACAA
>SLDI01000024.1:0-3744 GCA_007125385.1 Phycisphaeraceae bacterium
CATCTCCGGGCCCGGACCGGGGCCCGGACCGGGGTATTCCATCTCGTCGCGCGGCATGCGCGGCGCCGTCGGGCGGGGGCGCGTGCGGCCGTCGCGCTCGTCGACGTCCTCCCGTCGCTCGAACATGACGTACGGGTTCTCCGGAACGACGAAGCGGTAGGGCCGGTCCGGGCGATCGGCGTTCTCACGCAGGTAGCGGACCAGCGTGTCGGTGACGAAGCTCGGGCCGCCGGCGTAGGGCGTCGTGCCGCGGACGGTGATGGTGATCGTCGGTGCCCCTTCGTCGCTGAAGAAGTCGTCGACGCTGTAGCTGCGCGCCAGCACCGACTCGGCGTCGCCGGTGCGCCGCGGCTGGGCCATCATGCCGCGCATGCGGGCGTCGTCGGCCTCGCCGGCGCCGGGCTCGGGCTGGTACTGCGTCTCGATGCGGCTGATGTGGATCTGGCGGCGCTGGTCGCGCGGCAACTCGGCCAGGACTTCCTGATCGGTGTGCATCGCCTGGCCGGCGGAATCCGGGGCATGAGCCGCGGCGGCGACGTCCTCAAGGAGCTTGGGCCAGAGGTCCCGGTAGTCCAGCACGCGGCGGAGGTTCTCCAGTTGCTGGCGCGGATCCTCGTTGCTGGAGATCGTGGTCCACTGGCTGTTCAGGGACTGGGCCTGGCGCAGGACGCGGTCGGTGACCTCCTGCGACTCGGCCATGGCCCGGCTGTGGGCGGTCTTTGTGGTGTAGAGCTCGGCGGCGTAACCCCCGACCGCCAGGGCGATGCAGGCCGCGGCCGCGGCGATCCAGGGCTGCTTGGCGCGCCACATCCGCTGGGCCAGGACGTAGCGCGGCATCAGATTGGCACCGACGGTCTCCAGCCCCAGGCCCTGCAGCGCCAGGCCGTAGGCGGTGGCGAGGTTCAGCCCGTGCTCGGCGATCTCGGCCTCGCGCTTCTGCGGGACCTGCAGCCGGCGGAACCCGTCCGGGCGACGCACGTCCAGCTGCAACTGCTGCTTGAGGAACTTCTGCAGCCCGGGCAGGCGGAAGGTGGATCCGACGCCGACCAGCCGCTTGAGGTTGGCGTCGCGGTTCATGTTCTGGTAGTAGCCCAGCGACCGTTGCAGCTCCTGGACCAGGTCGGCGAACACCGGGCGCATGGCCTGGAAAATCTGCTTGGCGTACTTGCTGGTGCCGGCCTCGCGCTTGAGCTTCTCGGCCTTGGGGAAGCTGAGCTTGAAGGCCCGGACCAGGGCCTCGGTGAAGTTGTTGCCGCCGATGGGCAGGGTGCGCAGCCAGATGCCGCCGGCCTCGACGATGATGACATCGGTGCTCTGCGTGCCGATGTCCATGTAGATCGTCCCGCCGGCGTCGGGCTTGTCGGACAGCTCGGTCTCGTAGCGGAAGGCGTTGTAGACCGCCAGGGGCGAGAGCGTGATCTGGTCGATCTCCAGGCCCACCTGGCGGTAGTTGTTCAGGTGGCTGAGCACCCGCTCCTTGGTGATGGCGAAGATGCCCACCTCGACGTCGGGCGAGTCCTCGCCCTGGAAGACCTGGTAGTCCCACTCGACCTGGTCGATCGGGAAGGGAATCTGCTGCACCGCCTCGTAGCGGACGATGTCGGGGACTTTCTTGGGCTCGACGGGCGGGAGCTTGGCGAAGCGGGCGAAGGCCGCGTGCCCGGGCACCGACACGACGACGGTCGAGTCGGACACGTCGTGCTTGGTGATGAACTTGTCAAGCTGGACCTGGATCGCCTCGTCGACGTTGATGTCGGGCGTGGCCAGGATCTGCTTGAAGGGCATGATCTCGTAGTCGGCCAGCTCGACGTGATCGCCGGCGCGGACCAGGCGCATGGCCTTGAGCGCATTGGCGCCGACCTCGATGCCCCAGCTATCGTTCTTGCGCGGCATGAGAACCTCCGTCGCGTTGGGGGTGCTGGCATGTGGGTTTTGGCCAAGGTCGCCGGGCCACGGGCCGTCCGGCCGCGCGTCTGCGGGCTTGTCGGCGTTCGTGTTGCGACCCTCGCACGGCGCCCGGACTGGGGATGGATCGGAATCGGATGAGGCCAGCGCATGGCCGGCGCCGCGGGCGGGGGGTGTCGTTGCGCAGCATTAAATGCTGAAGCTGCTGCCGGGTCAAGCCTCATCCTCCATCACGGGCCGGTCGCGAAACAGCCATTATCGCAGCGCCGGGCGCGTTTGGCAACGCGGGCGGCTCGGATGGCATCGTCAGATGGGCGGCCGGAGCGTGAGAACGGGTGCGCCGGGGCGTCATGGACGGGGCTCACGCCAGCCGCCGGGGGGCTTCGCGAAGCCGCAAGCGGCTGGGCGTCGCGCGGTAACATGCGGGATTGCAGTCGTTTATGGGCAATATGGCCCCGCCGTGGCGAAAAACGGGTGTCGGATACAATGACCGGCGGCTCGGGGGTGCGGGGCTAATGACACCCATGAGGATCGGCCAGCGAAAATGGACGAAGCGACACAGACGACCCCACGCGAAACCGACCTGTCACCACCGGTCATCCGGGGCATGCGAAAAGCCCTGGCGTACCTGCTCAAACAGCAGCACGACGACGGCCACTGGTGCGCCGAGCTCGAGGGGGACTCGATCCTCCAGAGCGAGTACATCCTCATGAAATGGATCCTCGGGCAGGAGAACACGCCCGAGGCCAGGCAGACTCTGCCGAAGATCGCCGCCTACCTGCGCCGCCAGCAGCAGCCGGACGGGACGTGGATCCAGTACCCGGGGGGGAAGATGGACATCTCGGCGACGGTCAAGGGGTACTTTGCGCTGAAGCTCATGGGCGACAACCCGCTGGCCGAGCACATGCAGCGGGCGCGGGACCGCGTCCGCGCCGCCGGGGGCGCGGAGAAGTGCAACAGCTTTACGCGGTTCTATCTCGCGGCGATGGGGCAGATCAGGTGGAAGGCCCAGCCGTCGATCCCGCCGGAGATCGTCTTCCTGCCGCGGCTGAGCTACTTTCACCTGGACAAGGTGTCGGCCTGGACGCGGACGATGATCCTGCCGCTGAGCATCGTCACGACGCACCGGCCTGTGCGGCCGCTCAGCCACGAGCAGTCGATCACCGAGCTGTACGTCAAGTACCGCAAGCGCAACAAGCTGGTGGCGACGCAGGATCGGCCGCACTGGTTCTGGTCGCGGGTGTTTCTGGCACTGGACAAGTGGGTGCTCAAGAAGGTGGACATGCTCGGGCGCACGCCGTGGCGCAAGCGGGCGCTGGCGCGGGTGGAGAAGTGGATCCTGGATCATCTGAAGCACTCGGACGGGCTGGGGGCGATCTTTCCGCCGATGGTCTACGTGCAGATCGCGCTGCGCTGCCTGGGCTACCCGGACGACGACCCGGTGCTGGTCAAGGCGCGCAAGGATCTGGATGATTTGATGATCCACGACGAGCGGACGGACGAGATCCGCATTCAGCCATGCTTCTCGCCGGTGTGGGACACGGGGATCGCGGCGTACGCGATCGCCGAGGCGGGGCTGGACCGATCGCACGAGAACGCGGCCCGGTGCTCGAAGTGGCTGGTGAGCAAGGAGTGCCGCGTGCGCGGGGACTGGGCGGCGAACGTGGGCAAGGACGTGGAGCCGGCGGGCTGGGCGTTCGAGTACAACAACCCCTTCTACCCGGACACGGACGACACGGCGATGGTGTCGATGGCGCTGCATCGCATCGGCGGCCACGGGGCGCAGGTGGCCAGTTGGCGGGCGATGGAGTGGCTGACCGCGATGCAGAACGACGACGG
>SLDI01000722.1:0-3741 GCA_007125385.1 Phycisphaeraceae bacterium
ACTGCTGCTCCAAGCGGGCCAGCCGCTGCTCGATCTGCGTGAGCTTGTGCAGAATCAGCACGTGCGTCTTCTTGGCGTCGATGCCCACCGGGCTGTCGGCGGAGCCGATGAGCTGCTCGATCCGCTTGTACGTGTCCTGGTCGATGTTCGTGTCCATGACTCACCTCGCCCCTGATCGGGATCCCGTCTTGCCACGGACCAGCCTACCTTGGGCAACACGGCCGGTCATCTGCCCGGGACAAAGGCCACGGTGCATGCGTCAGCACCGGCATGGGCTTCGGGCACGACGCCGTCGGAGCACGGCCACGGCCGGGGTTCGGCGCCGGTGCCATCTCCAACGCGTCGCCGCCAAGGCGGGCCACGGTGAGCTCGCCTTGTCGGGCCGCGGGGCGAGATCCAGCCGGTCGCGTCGTCACCCGGGTCGGCGTCAACTCCGCCCAAAGGCCTGCTTGAACTCGTCCCACGGCGTGGCCAGCATCGTCTCCGTCTCAGCGTGGCCCTGACTGCGGATGATCAGCGCCGCCCGTTCGACCTGCTTCGGGTCGTCGGCCTCGACGATGTCCACCACGTCGAAACGCCCCAGCGTCGCGTAGCTGTCCTTCCAGGTCACGCCGGGGCACTCGCGCTTGATCCGCTGTGCGACCCGGTCGGCGAGCGCGCGAAACTCGTCCGGCTCGGCGACCGCATCGTGAGCCAGCCGGCTGAGGATGACATACGTCGCCATGGTGTGACCTCCTTCTTTCAGTTGGACCCCGCCCGTTTGCACGCCCCGCACCCGGGAACCTGACATCGAGGCACGCCGCCCTTGGCGGATGCCGGGCCACGAAAAAGGCCGGCCACGCAGGCTCGTGTGCCCTGGGGGAAGGTGGCACGAGGAAGGTGGTCGGCCAAGTATCGGAGGCGTGCGTATTTCTCGCCACTCCTGCCGGGAACGTGGCCCGGCTGCGTTCGCCTCCGGCAACGAAGCCCATCGTACGACAGGCCGCCGCCGCCGCCAAGGGTTTTTAACCGCGGCGCGGTGAAATTTCCCTCACCGTCGGCCACGGCCCGGTGAGCCACGCCGTGCGGCCGCCGCTACTCGTAGCGCATCGCGTCATCGCGGTCGCCCGCCGGCTCCGCCGTAGCCAGGCCTCGCTCGGGTTGCCCGCCCGCGGGTCGCGCCGGCGGTGGGCCGACGGTCACATCCTCCTGGGCATGCAACTGCGTCGCCTCGCCCCGTCGCACGTAGTATGGGTTGTGGATCTGGAGAATCTTCGATGGCACTACGCCCGCACGCTCGCCTGCTGGTCGGTCAATTACCAGTGCGTGTGGAACGAGGTCGCGGCCATGTACGATGACGAGTTCGCCCGAATGTGGTGGCTCTACCTGCAGGGCGCCGAAGCGGGTTTCCGCTGGGGCGGGCTCCATCTCTGGCAGATGGTGCTGGCCAAGGATGAGAAGGCGCCTTGGCCGCTGGATCGCGAGATTCGTCTCGTCGGTGACAAAGGCTGATCGAGAGGCATTGACCCGACGTCGCCGACTGTCTCGGAGCCAGCGGGTACCTGGTCGGGGGCCAGCGGCTCCGCGCGTTGACCTTCCATGAGCCGCTTCTCTGTGTTCACAGGGCCCGTCGAACGGGGCGACTTGGTGGGCCTGCCTCAAGACCCACCGGACACGTCTACGCCTTGTCGTAACGCGCTGCGATGACATCGGCGACGGCCTCAATATCCGCCGCTTCCGTCCGTGGAGCCGTAATCATCCGCTCCAACTGCGCGCGCTCGTCGCTGTCCGGCGGCAACAGTGGGGCAAGCCGTAGCGCCTCGCCGCTCATGTCTTCAATAAGCGCATGAAAAATGATCGCAATCATCGACGGGCTGGCCGGACTCGCCGCGCAGCGTTCGGCGATGAGTTGCGCGTAGACGATGGTTGAGAAGCACCTTCCTAGGGCGATGCGCAGGCCGGTGGCGTCTTCACCCCGAGTGTGACTCACCATGCCCCCGATCACAAACCGCCGGAAGGCCGTGGCCTGGTTGGCAAACACCGCAACGTTCTGATGGGATTCCAGCGGTCGATAGGCCTGGAGATAATCCGGGAAACGGACCGATTTGGCATTGCGATCAACTGGCCCCATCAGGTAGGGGTTTTCGCCGACGTCAGCTCCATGCGCCGGCGATTTCGGTGTTTGAGCATCATCACTGCTGGCAAAATAGTTGTCGATAAACTGGGCGGTCAGGCTGAAGTTGATGTGCGTACTGCCCTCCAGGCCGGGGATGAGCTGCGCATCCCGCAGGGCCATCTCGAAGTACGTCTGCGATTCCAGCCCGCGGGCGCCGATGCACTCGGACAGCATCGCCATGACCTTTACGCCCTCGGTGCTCACTCGCGCCTTCTGTACAGCGCTGAAAAGCAGATGGCGGCGGTCGTCGGCACCAGCTGTCTGCACGTAATCGAGCGACCGGAAAGCGTAGTGCTTCATCGCCGTCAGCCGGGCGTAGGCGACCGCCATGACCTGGCGCAGATGCGGCATGTTGATCGTCGGCTGCCCGTAAAGGACCCGGCGGCGCAGATGATGGTCGGCCTCGGCGAAGGCGTGCGCGCAGATGCCCACCGCGCCGAAACCAAGCAGGAACTTGCCGAGGTTGACCGTATCGAACACCGCGTCCCACGCTTCGCGGCCTTGTGAAATGACATCGCCCGGGGCGACGCGGTGATTCTTGACCTCGAACTGGCCGACGAAGGCCGGGCGAATGCCGAGCGTGCGGATCTTTCGCACGTTCTGATATCCGGGTGACTCGCCGGGCCGCAGCGCGAAGAAGAGGAACCCCGATCGCCGCGTCGGCGGCGCCCCCTCTCCCTCGGCCCTCTTCGCCAACACCGAGATCAAGCCGGCCGCATTCGCATTGCCGATGTAATACTTCGCGCCTTCTGCTCGCAGGCCGTTCGCTCCCGCCTCGGTATATTCGTCAACGGTGAACTCGTTGGCGAGCAGGTCTGAGCCATGGGCCTGTTCGGAAACCGCGAACGCGAACAGCTCCCCCGCTTCCAGCCGATTGATCGCTTCCTGCTTCAATCGCTCGTTGTCGCTCAGCAGGATGGGAAACAGCCCGAGGAACGAGACGTGCAGGCTGTACGCATGGGCCGGGCTGAAATACGCGAACACCTCCAAGCAACGCGCGAGCCGCCGCAGGTCAAAGCGATGTCCTCGGCTCGAGTATTGCGAGGGAGATAGCAATCCGGCGTATAGCCCGTGATCGGCCTGGTAATCGATCCAATCCTGATACCACGCCTCCTCCCGGTCCTCTCTCTTGAGCTGATCAAGCCCCTTATTGCGGAAGAACTCCACCAGTTGGTCGATGGCGGGGTCTCGGGCCGGTGCCGAGATGTCGGCTGTCACCGCGGACACGTCGAAGCGCAGCGGGGCCAGTGTGTCAAGTGCCATGCGATCCGCTTCCGGTCGCGCGAATCCCGGCGGGTGTGGAGCAGGGGACGGGAGAACACTGCTTCGCCGTTCGGCGATTCTATGCGCGCGTTGTGTGCAGAGTCAAAGCGACCTGTCCGCGGGCGATATTCGCGGGTACATGCGTACGAAAAGCCGGGAAGGACGGCCGCCACTGGCTCACGCTCTTGCTGCGTCGGGCAGGGGGGTATTGTCAAATCCTGTGGATGGGCGTCCTGAATCAGGCGGCCTGTTTCTCTCCGTCTTTGAAGCCGATGCCCGCGATCACGTCGCCCAGCAGGGCGTGGCCGTTGAGCCGACGCCAT
>SLDI01000645.1:0-3737 GCA_007125385.1 Phycisphaeraceae bacterium
CCCGGCGGGGCGCCGGCTCATCGGGCTCGGGCGGCTTGGCGCGGGCGCGGCCTTCAGGGCCGGGCAGCGGCGCGGGGAAGGTCGATGGATGTGGATTGTCCCGGCTTCTTGCCATGACCAGCTCCGGCCCGCGGCCGTGAAGGCCAAGTTTAACCGGCGCCGCGCGGCCGAGCGAGATGCGCAGGCGATCGAAACGGCCTTTGCCGCTTGCGGCTTGGCAAGACCGCCCGGAAATCGATAACCCCACAACCGGCGCGCCGCCTCGCGAAGCCGCAAGCGGCTCGTTCTGCTCCACCCACCCTGCTCACAGGTGCTTGCGGGTCATCGCGCGGCGCATGTCGCGCTCGGCGTCGCGCTGCTTGATGTCCTGGCGCTTGTCGTGCTGCCTCTTGCCGGTGGCCACGCCGAGCTCGAGCTTGACCCGGCCGGCCTTGAAGTACATCGCCAGGGGCACGAGCGTCGTGCCCTTGCTCGCCGTCAGCCCCGCCAGGCGCGCGATCTCGCGCCGGTGGGCCAGCAGCTTGCGCGCCCGCTTGGGCTCGTGCTGATTCGGCCCGGCAGGCGGGTACTGCGAAATCTCCACGTTGTGCAGAAAGAGTTCCTGGCTGTGCGGGTCCACCCGCGCAAAGCCCTCGGCGATTGACGCCCGGCCCAGCCGGACCGCCTTGACCTCCGTGCCCAGCAACCGCACGCCCACCTCCAGCGACTCCTGGACGTGGTAGTCGTGACGGGCGCGACGGTTGACGATGCGCGGCGAGAGCGTCGCGGGTTGCGCCGACTTCTTCCTGCCCTTGGCCATGGTGGAGCAATCTTAGCAGCGCCGCGTTGACGGCCTTCCTGAGCGAAGCGAAGGGCGGGATCGCCTTACGCAGTCGAAACGCCATGGCACGCTGGGGTGCCACTGACAAGCGGAGGTGTGGCGGGGGCGGAGCTTGTCAGTGCCAATGCACGAGCGCGGGTCCACCCGGCATCACGCACTGACAAGGCCGCGGACGGCCTTGTCAGTGGCACCCATCGCACGTGCGTGGCTTTGGAAATCCCGCCCTTCGCTCGCCCCCGCCACACAGACTCGCTCAGGACGGGCGTTCGCCGGCGGTGACGGTCAGCGGCAGTTCGTCGAAGCGATCATCGCCCAGGGTCCACGCCCGGGCCGCGCCGGGTGTGCCTTCGGCGACGTGGATGATGAGGTAGACGTACTCGGGCCAAGCCTCGGCGAGGTCGGTGCGCGAGGGGATCGGCGGGGCGTCGGGGTGCGAGTGGTAGATGCCCAGGACGTCCCAGCCCCGTGCGCGGGCGTGGCGGTCGGCGTCCAGGTACGCCCGGCTGGCGATCTCGTAGCGCTGCGCGGCGTGGGTGCGGCCGACGACGTTGTCGGCGTTGATGACCTCGTGGATGATGCGTTGCCCGTCGCGGCGGAGGCCCAGGAGCAGGCCACAGCACTCGCCGGGGTAGGCGTCGCGGGCGTGCTCGGCGATGCGCTCGAGCAATGACTGCGTCAGATGAAGCGTCACGCCTGCTGCGTGTCGAGGGAAGCGTCGAGCTGCGCGGCGTCGGCGTGGCTGAGCGTCTCCTTCATCAGCCGGCCGACCTTGAACTTGACGGTGCGCTTGGGCGGGACCTCGACGGGCTCGAGCGTTTTGGGGTTCTGGGCCATGCGCGAGCGGCGCTGCTTGACCTCGAAGACGCCGAAGTCGCGGAACTCGAGGCGATTGCCCTTGCCGAGCTCGACGATGATGGAGTCGAGGAAGCTCTGGACAACCTGCTTGACCACGACGCGCTTGTAGCCGGTGGCGTCGGCGATCTGGTCGATGAGTTCTTTCTTGGTAATGGTCGCCATGCGGCAGCCCCTCTTGCGGACGTTGGCGAGAACAGGCCGTAACGCGCTGCCGAGCCTCTCCCCGAACTCCCTCGCGGAGGCTTCACTGACAGGTGACTCCGGACGCCTGCCCGGCAGCGCACTGTGAGCCAGTATGCCAAGACCGGGCGTGGCGGTCAACCGTCAACTCCCGCATCGGTCTGAAATTACCCCCGGCTTGTGGGGCCCGCCGTCGGCGCCTAACATGCCCTGGAATGAGCGTCAAGGCCGAGTCGCTGCGCATAAGGACTTACCCTGACCCCGTGCTCCGCGAGCCCGCGACGACGATCCAGCGCGTCGATGACGAGGTCCGTGCGGTGGCCGGGCGCATGCTCGAGCTCATGCACGAGGTGCGCGGCGTGGGGCTGGCGGCGCCGCAGGTGGGCCTGAGCTGGCGCCTGTTCGTGATCAACGTCACCGGTGAGCCGGGCCACGACCGCGTCTTCGTCAACCCCAGCCTTCACGAGCCGGCCCGGCTGACCGAGCCGCGCGACGAAGGCTGCCTCTCGATCCCCGGCATCACGGTCGAGGTCACGCGCCCCATCAGCGTG
This sequence comes from Phycisphaeraceae bacterium, assembly GCA_007125385.1. Lineage (GTDB taxonomy): Bacteria > Planctomycetota > Phycisphaerae > Phycisphaerales > Phycisphaeraceae > SKPT01. The sequence goes on from SLDI01000645.1 coordinate 2,407, forward strand.
CGCGTGAAGGCGACGGACCTCGACGGCCAGCCAATCGACGAGCTCGCCGACGGGGTCCTGGCCCGGGCGCTGCAGCATGAGCACGACCACCTCGAAGGCCGCCTGATCATCGATCGAATGACGCCGGCCGACCGCATGGCCAACCGGCGGGCGCTAAAGGAGCTCGAGTCCAGAGCCGGGGACTGAGTGTCCGGGGTCGGGGCGCACGTGCGCGCGACGTCAGGTCGAGACGTCAAAGAACCTGTATGGAAAGGGTGCCACGGCTTGACCGCGAAGCGGCAAGCCGTGCGATCGTCGGCTAGCGCACGGCTTGCCCTTCGGGACAAGCCATGGCACCCCACGACCTGCAGTTAAAGCGACCATTCAAAGGTCAATCAAGACGTCCCGACCTACCGCGCCTGCGTCGTCGCGATGAGGCGGCGCAGCTCCGCGTACATGGCGCGGGCGGCGTGGCCGCGATGGCTGATGCGGTTCTTCTCTTGCGGCGACAGCTCGGCGGTCGTCTTCTCGAGATCGGGGACGAGAAAGACCGGGTCGTAGCCGAAGCCCTGCTCGCCGCGGCCGCGCTCCGGCTGGGAGGGGTCGTCGGCTTCGTCGGCGGTGATGATGCGCCCTTCGACGCTGCCGCGGACCGTGGCGGCGATGCGCGGCTTGTCGCCGTCCTCGGGGCTCGGCGGCAGGGCCAGGACCATCACGCACACGAACCGGGCCGTGCGCCTGGCCGCCGGCGCGTCGCCCAGTCGCTGCATCAGCGTCGCGTTGTTGGCCAGGTCGACCTCCCGCCGCGGGCCCGTTTCGCCGCTGTAGCGGGCCGAGAGCACGCCCGGCTCGCCGCCGAGGGCGTCGACCTCCAGGCCCGAGTCGTCGGCCAGGCACGCCACCTGGCCGGCGCGGGCGTAGTGCACGGCCTTGAGCTGGGCGTTGCCGAGGAACGTGTCGGCGTCCTCGCTCGGCTCCGGGCCACGCATCCCCGCCATGTCGAGCGTCGCCAGCTCGGGTACCGCCAGCCCGTCCTCGGCGGCGCAGGCCTGGAAGATCTCGCGGATCTCCTGGACCTTGTGCAGATTGCTCGTGGCGACGACGATCTTCATGGCGGGGAAGTATCGCGGGTCGGGCCCGCCGTGTAAATAGGCAAGGCGGAAGAATTGGGTGTCGGGGGGCGGAGGATCGAGGTTGGGCTGGGGTTGGGGCGTTAACCGAGCGAGCGCGGGATTCTGCACCGGGCGCACAGGGCTCGCCGATACACCCGACATGATCAGCCCCCGCCCCGGCCCCCCCACCACGTCCCCCGCCACTTCCGCCGCTGCCCCGGCCGCCGTGTCCGACGCCGC
>SLDI01000147.1:0-13463 GCA_007125385.1 Phycisphaeraceae bacterium
CGACGCGCTTCGATGATGAAGGCAAGCTGCTGCCCAAGCCGCCGACCAATCCGATCGAGATCGTCTCGGATGCGCTCTACATCGCCGCGCGGAACGGGCACGCGCCGGTGGTCGCGTTTCTCCTGGATCACGGCGCGGACATCAACTTCCGCGGCTACGACGGTGGCACGCCTCTGTTCTGGGCGGCAGCGCGCTGGCCGGCGGTGCAGGAGCGGCCGGCGGTCGGCCAGCGCGCGACAGTCGAGCTGCTGCTGAGCCGCGGCGCCGATCCCGATGTGCCCGATCGCGAGGGCCACACGGCGCTGGAGTACGTGCGGCGGGTGAACAACAAGCCGATCGCGGAGCTGCTTCAGGCCGGTATCCAGTGACACCGCATCACGTCGCATTTACAAAGGAACGGCATGCACGACAAGCAACCGGAGGTTCGATACGAAGCCATGGCGCCGGTGCTCGATGTGCCGGACGTGTCCGCCGCGATCGCGTTTTATCGGGATCGGCTTGAATTTGCGGTCGTGCACACGGCCGACGATCCACCCGTTTACGCGGTGCTTCGACGCGACGGTGTTTCGCTGCACCTGGCTCGGGCCGAGAGAGCGGGCGGCGGATTCTACCTGTCCGTGCGCGGCGTCGATGCGCTTTATGAGCAGTTGCGCCGTGCAGGCGTCACAATTGGCCGGCCGATCGAGGATGCACCGTACGGGATGCGCGATTTCACGATTCAAGACCCCGCCGGCAACGGGATTCAAATCGGCGAGCCTGTTCGCGCAAGGCCGTGACTTCTTCTCACCCGTGCGCAACCTCGCCAAGTGAGCCTGACACGGAGCAGGGAAGGGATGAGCCAGCGCGGTCCCCGCGGACGAGCGATCATCCACTCTGGCGGCCGACAGGAAAAGTCTTGCCTCCGGCGTTCGATCGTCGTATATTTGCACACGGCCCGCACGAGGGGCCGACCGTCCGCGTAAAGGGCTCAGCCCGCTCCGGCGTGAATCCACATAGCCTGACTTCCCGCCCGATGACTGCGGACCACGGGCGTAACGGGAAGGAAGGTCCGCACCCATGGCCAAGTCTGATCGTCCGTCCGCGTCGTCGGATCGTGCACCCGACGCCCGCCCGCTGCCGCCGCGCGCGAACCTGGAACATCTCAAGAACGAGGCGAAAACGCGGCTCAAGGAGCTTCGTCGGGAGCACCCGCAGGCGAAGCTGGCCGAGGCGCAGTATGCGATCGCCAAAGCGTATGGCTTCGCGAGCTGGCGGGCGATGAAGGCGCATGTGGACGCCCGTCAGCAGGCGAATGCCGCGCCCGATCCGGTCGCACGTGCGCTGCTCGAGGCCGTCGGTCGGGGGAGTCTGGAGGAGGTGCGGCGAATCCTTGCCGAGCAGCCTGCGGCGGTCAACGCCAAGGGGCCGCATCCCTTCTGGGGTGGTCAGCCACAGCCCCTGCACGTGGCCGTCGAACACGGTGACTTCGACGTGTTCACATACCTGCTCGAGCACGGGGCGGAGGTTGATGGCGACAACCGCGCATACGACGGCTGGTCTCCACTGATGCTGGCGGTTCATTGGGAGCGAGAAGCATTCGTCGATGCCATGCTTCGTCGGGGCGCGGGTGTCGGCCTGATCGAGGCATTGATGCTCGAGGACGACGACCGCTTGCAGCAACTTCTGCGTGACGACCCGGATTGTCTGCGAGGCACGACGCCCAATGCCGCCACGCCGCTGCATTTTGCCCGCACGGCCCGAGCCGTGGAGCTCTTGATGGCCGCCGGTATCGCGATGGATGCGAAGGACAAGTATGGCAAGACAGCATTGGAAGCGGCCGCGTCTCGCGGTCCTGAGGCAGTGCCGGTCGTCGCTGCGCTCAGGGCCCGTGGAGCGGCTGCACACGCCGGCGTCTATGCGGCCATCGGCGACCTCGATGGGCTCCAACGAGCAGCCAAGCTTGACCCGCAGGCCATCCATCGCCCCTACCGAATCGGCGCAGCGGCGGTCACACCGCTTGAAGCCGCCGTCGCGCAAGGACATGTCGCCGTCGTCCGCTGGCTTCTAGACCAAGGCTTGGATGTGAACCAGCGTCTTCACGAAGGCGGCACTGCGCTTCACGTCGCGGCTTGGAACGGCCATCTGGAGGTGGTCAAGCTGCTGATCGAGCGCAACGCCGATGCCAGCCTCCGCGATGGGCGCTACCAAGGGACGCCGCTCGACGAGGCCCGCGCCGCGCTTGCCAAGGTTGGCCGCGAAAGCTGCGCTCGCGTGGCTGCGTACCTTGAATCCCTGAGCGCGCGGGCGGAGCTGGTCGGTGAGGATCCTGCCGTCCCAGCTTTGGAACCGGGCCAACAGGCGGTGAATGCCGCGATGGCGGGCGACGTGGACGCACTGCGAGGCGTCCTGAACGCCCACCCCGACGCCATCAACGCCAGCGAAGGCCTGTGGGGCGGGACCTTGCTGCACCAAGCGTCATGGAACGGTGAGCTTGCCGTGATTGATCTGCTGCTGGAGCGAGGGTTTCCGGTCAACCGCCGCGGGGGTGATGATGCGATGGCCCTGCATTTCGCCGCCGAGCGTGGCCAGCTGCGCGCGGTTCGGCGGCTGGTCGAGGCAGGCGCCGCGCTGAACGATGCCGCCAACGATCACGAACTGACGCCGCTGGGCTGGGCAGTCTGCCTTGGTGAGCACCGCGATGTCGCGGATTACCTGATCAACCAAGGTGCGCCAGTGGACATCTTTTCAGCGGTCGCCATGGGTCGGACGGACCTGGTCCGGCAGATTGTTGAGGCGGATCCGGCTCAACTCGAACGGCCCATGGCCGAGTGCGAGGCCCGTCGTCGGCCGCTGCACCTCGCGGTGATGAAGAATCGACCCGGCGTCGTGAAGCTGCTGCTTGAGCTGGGTGCCGACGCCTCGGCCAGGGACGCGAACGGCCTGACACCCCTGGCCATGCTCCGGGGCGACGCCAATCCAGCCCTGCGCGAAGTGCTGATCAAAGACGCCGGCGGGCTCGGCTTCTTCGAGGCTCTCGCGGCCGAGCAGTTCGACCTCGCCGAACGGATGCTGCGCGAGCAGCCGGCTCGGCTTAAGCCTGGTGGCTCCGACGATCAGGCCCTTTATCGCGCCGCTTCGCAGGGGCTGACGCCGGCGGTTCACTGGCTGATTGCGCATGGCGCCGACGTGAACGGCCGAACGCCCGACGACTGCCACCAGACGGTACTGCATGCCGCGGCTGGCGACGACAAGCTCGACGTCATCGCCGCGCTGCTCGAGGCGGACGCCGATCCCACACTGCGCGACGACCGCTGGAACGCCACCGCAGCCGGCTGGGCCGGGTACGGAAACCAGAAACAAGCCGAGGCATTGCTTCGTGAGGCAGAGGCGAAGCACGAGAACGCGCCCGAGATGGACACGAGCGGGTCGAACGCGGGGCGGCAGGCTGTCGAGGCCGCGATCGCCGGTGATGCAGGCGCGCTGCGAGGCGTCCTGAACGCGCATCCCGACGCGATCAACGCCACCGGTGGGACGTGGGATCAACCGCTGCTGCATCTGGCGGCATGGAATGGGCATCTGGAGGCTGTCCACCTGCTGCTGGCGCGAGGCTTCGACGTCAACACGCGCGACAAGGGCGATAACGCCTACGCACTGCACTTCGCGGCCGGGGCGGGGCATCTGGCCGTAGTGCGCCGGCTCGTCGAGGCGGGCGGCGACATCCACGGCGAAGGCGACGACCACGAGGTCGGCGTGCTCGGCTGGGCGACGTGCCTTGGCGGTTATCACGAGGACGTCGCGGCGTGGTTGCTCGAGCGCGGCGCGCGGCACCACATCTTCAGCGCGATCGCGATGAACGATGCGGCCGTTGTTCAGCAGCTTGTCGAGGCCGACGCCACGCAGCTCCATCGCCGCATGAGCCCGAATGAACACCACCGCCAGCCATTGCATCATGCTGTGGCGAAGGATCGTCCGGCGATGGTGAAACTGCTGCTGGAGCTCGGCGCGGATGTGCATGCAACGGACGAGACGGGAGCGACACCGCTGACGTATGCGACGGAGCAGGCCGACGCGTCGATCCTGGCCATGCTCCAGAACGCCGGGGCCAGGATCGATCTGCGCGGGGCTCTTCGACTGAAGCGGTACGACCTCGCGGAGGCGCTGGTGCGCGAGAACCCGTCACGTATTGGCCCGGACGGCGCCGACACCATCGCGCTGCACCTGTGCGCGTTCCACCGCGACATCGAAGGCGGGCGCTGGCTGATCGATCACGGCGTGGATGTCAACGCCAAGCGGGTGCTCTGGCGGTGCAATCACACGGCACTGCACGTGTGTGCCGAGCACGATCGGCGCGAGATCGCCGAGATGCTGCTTGACGCCGGGGCCGATCCGGAAATCCACGACGACAAGTACGACAGCACGGTGCTGGGTTGGGCGGAGCATCTTGGTCGGCCGGCGATCGCCTCGCTTATCAAATCAAGACGCAGCGGTTAGGGTCGTAGTTACCGAGATTCAAGTGTTGCTAACCATAGTGCTCAAGGGAGGTACTCATGCAGATTACCCGAATGGTGCCGATGCTCGCGTTTCAGGATATTGAAAAGGCCCTCGGCTTTTACCGCGATTTGCTCGGCTTTGAGTTGACGAACAGTCACACAGAGGATGGCCGGATCGTCTGGTGCTCCGTAAGGGCAGGCCGGACAGAGGCCATGTTTCAGCGGCATGCGAGCCAAGCTCGGAAGAATGGCGGGCCGGTGTTCTGGCTGTATACGGATGATGTTGAGGGTGTACGCGACAGGCTTGCGGCCGCGGGGTGGCAGGTCGGCGAGATGGTCACGGCCGACGGCCGGCGGGAGTGCGAGACGGTTGATACTGAATCGAACCCGATCATGATCTGTCAACTGCTTGAGCGTTGTTCAGAGACGCCGGCCGGCTAGCGCAGCTTACACTGCGCAAGCGGCGGCTCGACGTTTACCTACCGCGAACGCGGACGCGGAGCTTGGCCGGCATGTGTGCGCGGTCGGGCTCTTCGATCTCGTGCTCTACGGATGTCAGCCCGGCGAGCTCGATCTCGGCCAGCAGGTCGTCCGGCGCGTCGATGCGCCGGATGGGAAGCCAACGCGTGTTGCCGACGACCGTTACACCATCATACGCGGCGTCATCAGCACAGCGGGCCCAGGTGACGCAGTCGGCGTCGAGGTGCCAGGCGGGGTCCGGCTCGACGGCCGGCGTCAGGGCCATCATCTCGCTCCAGAACTCTCCGCCCTCCGCGAGCGCATCGGCGATGCCGGTGAGCACGTGGCGACGATGCTCACGCCTCACGAGACAGTGCAGCAGGTGGTCGTCGACGATGAGGTGGAACGCTCCGGCCGGAAACGTCCACCGGCAGACGTCGCACACCTGGAAGTTGACGTGCAGAAGTCGCCGGGCCGCCTCCTGCCGGGCAAAGGTGATCGCACTCGCGGATACGTCCAGTGCCGTGACGGTGAAGCCTCGCTCGGCGAGCAAGCAGGCGAGCGGGCCCGTGCCGCAGCCGAGCACCAGCGCCGCACGCGACTCGCCCGGCAGGCCCGATCGCTCCAGCATGCGCAGCACGAACGGCCGCATGTGGAATTCGTCGTAGGCACCGGCATCCCAGGCAACGTGCCCAGCGGCGAGGCGCTTGACGTACTCGGGTTCGTGTGCCGCGTAATAGGGGGGGTGCTTGAGCACGGGGCTGCTCCGCGTCAGCATCGCGTTACCGTCAGCATGCGATGGCCGCCTTTTTGGAATTCGTAGGGGACGTCGCGGACCTCAGCCTTGTAGTGTCGCCCACGGAGCTCTGCCAGCAGGGGCTCGAAGTGCGGGGACGGTGCGTTGCCGAGCATGATCAGCGGGAAGATGCGTACCTCACGGGCGATGCGGCACATCTCGATGATGCTGCGCAGGTGCATCTCGTATGAGAGGTGCTCCGAGTAAAGGAACAGCAGGTGGGAGCAGAGGGCCAGATCAAAGGCGCTGTCCGCGAAAGGAAGGCACGGCAGGGCGCCGGCGATATAGCACCCGCGCCGATCAGGGCCCGCGTAGTCGTCCAGAAATCGCCGCATCGCCGCCATCCTGATTTCGCTCAGATGCTCGGGCGAACGAATGTCGTTCCACACGAATAGGTCGGCGTTTGCCGTGACGGCCGCGAGAAGCCGGTCATGCGTGGCGTCGATCCGCTGGCGGAGCTCCTCCGCCTTGAACTGGTAGATCGGGTCGCATGAAACGACGAACCGACCCGGCACGCCGAGCTCAGCGCCGAAGCTCGCCGGGCCGTCGCCGACACCGACGATGCGCGAGCTCATATCCGAGGCGCTCAGGTCGAAGAAGCGGACGTATTCGTCCTTCGACCGGCCCCAGGGGACGACTTGTTCGAGTGTGATCGTCATTTGGCTACTGCCCCCGGCGACTGATATCGCGCGGCGACATAAAGCGTGGGTTCAGTCAGATCGGTCGGCGTCATGTCCTTGTTGTCGCAGACGTCAACGACGGCGAAGCCGTGGATCTTGAGACGGTGCGAGAGGTCTGCCGGGAACAGCATCCGGTCGACCGATTGCGTGTGCTCGGCTCGGGCATCATCAGTCATCGGCAACTCCGCATTGCGCCGCCGCGAGACGGTACAGGTCTGCCAACTCCCGGCGGCCGCACGCCTCAAAACGTCGCACGGCCTCGGCCAGCAGAACGGCTTCGACCGCAACCACGTCCTCACCACCCTCGGGATTGGTGGGCGGGCCTGCCAGTTGCACCTGTCCCACCAGCACGACGCGGAGGAAGTCCGGGTGCGGCAGATGGGGTCGGTAGGGCTTCGCGGCCAGCGAATGACATCGCCACGCTCCGAGCACCCGATGCTCCAGAAGCTCCGCGCCCAGCTCCTCGATCAGCTCCCGACGCGCGGCTGTCAGGACGCTCTCGCCAGGCTCGAGTGTGCCGCCGGGCAGGTCCCACGCTTCGCCGTCGGTGCTCATCATCACCCACTGGTCGCCCATCCGCGGCACGATGTTGACGTGGGCGACTGGAGCAGCCGGGGGCAGGCGAACGAGTGGACGGAACCGGGCATGGATCGGCCCCCATGGCCAGAACGCCTCGTTGAGTAGGTGAGGGTAGCTGTGCATTGCCAGGCGCCTCGCTCGCGTCTGCTGTGCAGGCTCATGAACGGTTGATGGACGTGTCCTTCGCCGGGTCATGAGCGACGGCTGCATCCCGGGACGTCAAATGTTGCTTGAAAAAGTTGAGGCATCGCTCGCGCAGGTCCTCCCACCGTCGATACAGCACGGATGCGTGATCCTCACCCTCGTACACCACGAGCTGCGTACCGTCGGGCCGCGCGGCGTGGATGCGCCGGCTCTCCTGCACGTGGCAGTTCTTGTCCTCGTCGCCATGCACCAGCATGACGGCGGCTTGCGTCCGCGTGATAGCCAGGGCCTGGTCTGCCTCATCGGGATCAATGCCGAGCAAAGCCCCGGCCCGGTCGATCGCGGCATCTATGAAGCCGTCATCGCACATCCAGCCGGACCACCGCCAGAGACGTCGATGGTCATCTTGCGCCACCAGGGCGAGCTGCGCTTTGAGCCAACGGCGCATCGAGCCCCAGGGAGCGATGCTCAGCACCGCTCGAACACGCGGATCGGCAGCGGCCGCGTGGATCGCGACGCCGGCGCCGTAGGAGAGGCCGAGGACGCCGACGGTGCCTGCCAGTCGCTCCTTCTGCTCGAGATGGTTGAGCAGGCTTGCCACGTCCTGGCCATCAAGCACGCCCCAACCGCGCGTCCGGCCCGTCGACATTCCCTGGCCGCGCAGGTCGACGCTGATGACGCGGTAGCCGGCGTTGACGAGCATCGCCTGGATGGGCAGGAGACTGGCGTCGCTGCAGAACGAGCCGCCGTCGCCCTGAAAGCAGATCACCGTGCCCGCCGCGGGTGCCTTGAACCGTACCTGCTCGAGGAACTCGCTGCGCGGCTGCGGCCAGATGACGGTGTGGTGGTAATGCTCTGCAAACTCGAAGGAGCCTTGCTGCCAAGCGTCGGCCTCGAAATCCAGGCCGAGCTCGCGCATTATGTCCTCCGGCGGGCGAGGCTGCTCGTGCGAGATGACATAAGCAGGCTTGGGTTCCGCTCGAGCATAAGCCAGCGTTGGCCGCGTCTGTCCCGCCGGGTATAGATGGGCCGCATCGAACAGCCCGGGCATGTTGACCCGATCCGGTATCCGCCGCCGCCTGCCGTTGGTTCCAGCGGCGATCCGACGCGCGGCGATGCGCTCAACCTGAGGCGTCAGCAGCGGTATCCGCATGAGAGACAACCTTTCGGATACGCCAGAATATAGTGGAAAGCGGCTGCCGTCCGCGTAAAGGTGATCGCCGCGGCGCGGCACGTTCCGGGTGAGGTCCACGATGAGCCATTTGCCCCCTGATCATATCGCGCTCGTTGAGCAGGCCCGGCGGGGCGATGAGAAGGCGTTCGCCCGGCTGGCCGAGCGGTCGGTGGCCAGTCTGCGGCGGCAGGCCGCGGCGCTGCTCCGCGATGAGCACGCGGCCGAGGACGTGGCGCAGGATGCGCTGGTCGCTGCGTGGTTCGGCCTGCGGTCGCTGGAGCAGCCGCGGACGTTTGACGCGTGGCTGCGGCAGATCGTGCGGCACCACGCATACCGCCGGCTGCGCGGGCGCGATGTTGAGCTGGCGCCGATGGATCGGCTGACGTCGGCGGGCCACGCGATCGAGCAGATCGAGCGTGCCGAGGAGCATGGGGCGGTGCGTGACGTGATCGCGGGCCTGCCCGCGGAGCTGCGCGAGGTGGTGCGCCTGTTCTACATCCGCCAATGCTCGCAGCGCGAGGTCGCGGCGTTTCTGGACCTGCCGCTGACCACCGTCAACAACCGCCTGCACAAGGCCAGGCGACTTCTGAAAGAGAGGATGCTCACGATGACGCAACATGCTCAGCCTTCGAATCCCGATTTGGCGGTCGGCACCGTGACCGGCGTCGATGGGCCGGTGGTGACGGTGCGGTTTGACGACGAGCCGGCTGCCAACGTGTTCGACGCGCTGGCGGTCGTGGGCGACGACGGACGCCTCGTCGAGGCGATGAAGGTGGCCCAGCGGCTGGATGCGCAGACGGTGCGGTGCCTGGCGACGGGGCCGGCCGAGGCGGTGACGCCGGGCGTTCGTCTGATCAACACGCGTCGGCCGGCCGTGCAGATGCAGTCCTACGCCGGCCCGGTGCCCGCGATGGCGGCGGCCGACGTGCGGCGGCTTGTGGGTGACCCTGCGCAACGAGCGGAGGTGCTGGAGACGGGCATCAAGCCGATCGACCTGTTCTGCCCCTGGCCGCGTCGCGGCACGGCCGCGCTGGCGGCGGTGCCAGGCGTGGGTCGGCTGGCGCTGCTCGATGAGTTGAGTCATCGCCTGCGCGGGCAGGAGGGCCTTGAGCTTGAGGTGCTCAACCTCGTCGGCCGGGGCGAGCTCGATCAGCTCCGGGCGATGCTCGGGCCGCCCAGCTTCGGCGGCGTCGCGGCGCCGGAGCACGGCTTCGGGCCGGACGTGCGCCAGGGGTGGTCGGTCATGTGGATCCTGACGGACCAGACGCCCACGCCCGAGCACGCGAAAGGGCTTGCGAACTTTGACGCGGTGACCTGCCTGAGCCCGGTCGTCGGTGTGCAGCAGGGCTGGCCGGCGGTTGACGTGTTGGCGTCGACGTCGCGCCTGCTGGAGCCCGCGGTCGTGGGTGAGCGGCATGTGCGGCTGGCGCGTGAGGCGCGCGAGCTGCTGGGGCGCGCACAAGAATTGATGACCGATCCGGTGCTGCTCGAACTGCTGGCGTGCCAGGCCGTGCGCGAGGCGACGAAGCGGGCCCAGGCCTACCTGGCCCAGCGGCTGGCGGAGCTCGACGGCGAGGACAGGCAGCTCGCGATGCGCGGCCGACGGTTGCAGGCATTCCTGACGGTGCCGTTCTTTACGACCGAGGTGTTCACGGGCCTGCCCGGCCGGGCCGTGTCGTTGGCCCAGACGCTCGACGGGGTCGAGGCGATCCTGGCAGGCGAGTATGATGACGTGCCGGAGAGGCGGCTGAGATATATCGGCGGCGTTGACGGGTTATCCGCTGCCGGATGAAGCGACCGCACATGGCCGGAGCAATCGCCGTGCGTGACGCAACACGAGCACTGCCAATACGCATCCGAAGGGCACGTCTCGCCGATGAGCCGGCGGCAGCCGCCGTCAGTGCCCACGCGTTCGCGTCGGTGCGTGGCGTCTACCAGCCGATGACCGCTTCACCGCCTACCGTCACCGCATCCGGTGAGCGTTTGGTCCGCTGGGTCGCGCAGCGCGAGGGGGAGGTCCTGGGCACAGTCCGATGCCGCTTTGAGCCGCACCGGCTACACCTCATTGGTCTGGCCGTTCACCCATCGTTCCAGCGTCGCGGCGTCGCTCGAGCGATCGTGGAGCACCTCGGCCGAGTTGCCGGACGGCGCGGCCTGCCGCGCCTGTCGCTCTACACGATCCGGCAAACGGGCAATGCCATCGTGTTCGAGCGCCTGGGCTTTCAGATCGTCAGCGAAACGCCCGCGGAGGGCGCGATCAGTCCGATCGGCGAGGAGTTGACCGAGCTGTACATGGAGAGACGGGTCTTTACATGAGGGAATGGAGCGATGGCCGCGACGACCGCCGTGTCATCGCGTTTCCTGCTCAGCGAGCAGCCTTGGTCGGGGAAGCACCTCGGGTGATCAGAGAAAGGATGAAATTGGACCGAACCTTTCCCCGCCCCCGCGCAACCTGTGAATGATGCCGTACCAACCACGGGGACAAGCCCAGCCATGACGGACCCTCAGCGCCGCAGACCTCGTTCACGTATTTCCCAACCCGTTTCTGCGCACGATCATGGCGAATGCCGCGTCATTCCTAGGCGCGCGTAGAAAGGCTCCAACTCCGCGTCGCACGTCAGGTCGATGCATCGGTAGTGGCCAAGCTCCTCCAGCATGCGGCGAACGAGTTCCGTGCCGATGCCCCGCCCACGCCAGGCCGGTAGCACCTCCAGCAGCGGGATGAACGCGCTGTGGCAGCCGTCGCCCACCGCGTTGATGAAGCCCACGACTTGAGCAGACGCGTGGTCGACAGCGAGCAGGACGTGTCGGCTGCCGTGGAGAATTTCGAGATGGCGTTGTGGCGACGGTGGAGTCCGCCAGCCGTCAAAGAAGCCGGCGAGCATCTGTGCCGTTACGCCGTCGAGCGAGGTTGTATAGCGCAGCGACATCACGCAGGTTCTCCATCGGTGCGCTCGTCCTGCTCCACCGGCTCCAGCGGGGCCCGCGGTTGTGCGGGCTTGATGAGGCACCAGACGCTCGCGTACACGCTCAGGCCCAGCTTGCGCGCCACCGCCAATGATGCATGATTCGTCCATTCGGTGCTGTAGAGCGGCAACCGGCCCTCGGCCCGGAGGGCCCGCGCCCATGCCGCCGTCACACGTGAGGCCAGGCCGCGACCTCGATACCGCTCGGCAGTTTCCACGCCCGCTTCCGCGCAGGTGGCCGACGCTCGTGCGCAAAAGCAGACGCTGACCGGGTGTCCATCCTCGACGATGGCGAGCACCGGAGCACGTCCATCGGCGATCTCGCCAGCTTCCCACCCGCTAAAGTGGGCCGCGAGCGATTGCTCATCCGCAATGTGGACGACATCGGGTGCAGGCGGTAGATCGTCGGGGAAGGTCATCGCCGGGCCGTTCTGCTCAAGCAGGTCGATTCCCGTCCCCTGCCACGAGGACTCGTAGGCGCCGAGGAGCTTGCGGTATTCGTCCGCGTGGGCGGGGGGACAACGAAAGTCGGTCGTGGGCGACTCCGAGCGTGCGAGTTGGTCGATCGTGTGCGCCACACTGCTCGGCAACTGGGCGTTAACACTCCAAGCGCAGTGACCCGCACCACGGACGAGGCAGAACAACGGGCCGGGCGGCGGCGCCGATTCGCGCGTGGAGACGATGCGGCCTTGCTCATCGCGCACGAAGCACGTGTCGAGATACTGTTCAGGTGTGCTCATCTGGCGGGTCAGGCCTTGGTGTAGTCATGGCGTCGTGTCGTGCGCTCATCGTATGAGCGCCGAAGTGCTCCATGAGCGCGCGTCCAAACTGAGGTCACCACCGGCTCCCATAGCCGCTTGCCTCAAGTATCTCCCCCGGGTCATCGACTTCAAGCAGGCCTGCGACCGCTGTACGTTTGTCGCTCGCCAGGTTGTAGTACGCCTGGGCGATGCGATAGCCGATGTAGTAGCCGAGGTCGCCTGGCTGGTCCTTGACGTGACGGCGGTTGTAGAGCCAGTCCGCCAGTTCCTGGCTGTGCATCTGCTCGCGGAAACGCTGCCAGAGCTCGCGCTCGCGCGGCGCCGCCCAGGCATGGATGTGGCCGTTGACGTGGCCGCCGCTGATCAGCTCGCCGACAAACTCCGCAACGCCTTCGCACAGAACGCAGGCAAGCAGTGTATGCTCGCTCTCATCCACCTCGCCTCGCAACTCGCGCCGGACGAGCCGCTGCTGGAAGTGCACCAGCTCGTGGGCCAGCATCAGCGGCAGCGACGCGATGCTCATCGGCGGATGATGCCCGGATTCGTGAAAGGCACGATCATCCTGCACGTCACTGCCCGCGAAGAGTTCCAGCCCCACGAGTGATCCATGCTCGCAGATCGTGCCGCCGCAGGTGAGCCGGCCGATCAGCAGATAAGTATCGGGAAAGAGGGCATCATCGTACAAATCGGCCATGCGGCCATACACCTGACGCATCGCACCGCACGCCTTATCGATTCGCTCGGTGATCGCGCGCAGCCCGTCGTAGTGATCGCGATGCTGCTCGACCGCCGCGGCGAGCAGGTCGGCGGACTCGATCCGCTTGTCGATGAATGCGAAGAGGCCCGGGCTGGCAGGTCCGAAGTAGTAGCGCTCCAGGGCCGCGGCGAGTTGCCCCGGCTCCGCCCGGTCCATGGCCCGCCAGAAGTTCGGCAGATCGCTTGTGACGAGCGTCGCCTCATCGGGGTTGCGCGCGAACGAGGTGGCAGATTCTGAATGCGTCATTTGCGTTCCACCGGTACGGACGGGTCAGCCGTTGGCGCGAATTGCTGTCCAGGATACCGCACGGGCAGCGGCCGCTCTACTGCTATCCCGTTACTGCCTCGACTCGTGTTCTGTGGGCCGAGCGAGGCGCCCATGACTCGTCAAGCCTGGTCGGCGAGCGCGATGTCTTTGAAGAAAAAGCACTCCGCCGAGCTGTCCGCGTTAACGCTTTGGACGCACCCCGCGGCTGTCCAGCCCAGCTTGTGCAGCAGCGCGAGCATGCTCGCGTTGGTGTCCTCTGTCGAGATGAAAAGCCGACTGCCGGTGAATTCCGCTTCCACCGCGGCCAGAAGCTGGGTGGCGATGCCCTCGCGGCGGTGATCCGGGGCGACCGCGAGGCTGTGAACGAACGGCCGCCCGATGAAGCCGGCGGGGTGGTAGCTCAGATAGCCG
>SLDI01000278.1:0-3733 GCA_007125385.1 Phycisphaeraceae bacterium
CGCAGCAGCATCTGCCTCGGCTCCAGCCGCGTCGACGTCGCCCGCGCCAGGCGACCCATCGGCGTGCGCCGCCGGGCCGCGGCCCGATCCTGGCTCTGGACGACGAGACCCGCCCGTGGCTGGAGCACGGCCGCGGGCACTGTCGTCGTGATCGACAGGCTCGTGTCGAAGCCGGCGTCGAGCTGCCGCCGCGCCCAGGCCGCGAAGCTCAGCAGCGGCAACAGGCCGCGCGGCCGACCCATCGGCGCCTGCCTGGCCTTGACGTCCGGCCAGTGGAAATCGCGCGGATAGGCGCCGCTCAGCAGCGTCAGGTCGTGCCCGCGCTTGACGAGCTGCTCCAGGATCTGCGCCGCGGAGCGCTCGGCCCCGCCGGCGTCGGGGAAGAACTGCTCGGCAACGATCGCGATGCGCAGCGGCCGCCCGGTCATGAGCCTCGCCCCGGATGAGCGTCAACCCAGCGCATCCCTGCCATCATCGGTGTGCATCCGTGTGCATCGGTGGTTGCCTTCAGGCCGAGGCGCGCACGACCGGGGTCATGAGCTCGGCGACGTTGTCGACGACGCGTTGGGGGTGGATGCGCGTCATGCAGCGGTGATCCAGCGGGCAGACCTTGAGCTGGCAGGGGCCGCACGGCACGTCGACGCGGACGATCCGTTCGCGGTCGAAGCCGATCTCCGTCCACGCCGGGTCGGTCGGGCCGAAGATGCTGACCACCGGCGTACCCAGGGCGGCGGCGACGTGGCGTGGCCCGGTGTCGTTGGTCACCAGCACGCGCGCGCGGGCGATGACGGCCTTGAGGGTGCCCAGGTCCAGCCCGTGGCGCGGCAGGTCCAGCAGCGGGGTGTCGGCGGCCGCCTGGACGGCGTCGAGCACCGGCCGCTCGGCCGGGGCGCCGATCAGGCCCACCACGGCCCCGAGTTCCGCGGCGCAGCGGTCGGCGACCTCCGCAAAGCGCTCCACGGGCCACATCTTCGCGGCGCCGAAGCTGGCGCCGGGGTTCAGCAGCACCAGCGGGCGGCCGTCGGCCGGGTCGAGCCCGGCGGCGGCGAGCAGCGCGGTGGCGGCGCGCTGCTCGCCGTCGCCGACCGCCAGGCGCATCGCCGGATCGATCTCACGGGCCCCGAGGTAGCGGGCCAGGCCCAGGTAGTACGCGCGCGTGGGCACCGGAATGTAGCTGTCCTCGCGGCGCGGGATCAGCGCGTCGGTCAGCAGCAGGCTCCGGCCGTCACGCCCGTACCCGACGCGGCGCGGGATCCCCGCCAGCCGCACCATCAACGCCGTCCGGAAGCTGTTGGGCAGCAGCACGGCCGTGTCGAAGCCGTGGCGGCGAAGGTTCCGGGCGTCGGTGAGAAGGCTGGCGCCCCGGCCGCGGGTCAGCCCCAGCACGGCGTCCAGGCCCGGCAGCCCCGCCAGAAGCTCGGTCAGGGGCTCGCGGACCAGGGCGGCGAGATGGGCGTGCGGGTACAGCCGGCGCAGCGTCCCGAGCGTGGGGGTGGCCATGACGCAGTCGCCCAGCCAGGTGGGCATCACGACGAGCAGCCGCTCGGGATCGGGCCAGTCCATGCGCATTATGGGTCAGTATAGCAGCCTCGCCGGGCCCTCTTTACGTTCCGCAAGGCCGGCACCGGCGGCCGGGCCGCTAGGATGGCGCCATGAGCCAGGGCGCGCACGCCGATGATGAGGACCGCGCCGCCGCCGAGGCCGCCGCCCGCATGGTCGAGCATGACCTGCGTCGGCGGGGGATCAACGACCCGCCGGTGCTCGAGGCCATGGCCCGCGTCCCGCGGCACCGCTTCGTGCCCGAGGTGCCCGTCGCCCAGGCCTACGCCGACAGCGCCCTGCCCACCGGCGAAGGACAGACGATCAGCCAGCCCTACATCGTGGCCCGGATGACGCAGTTGCTGTGCGTCGCCCCGGGCCTGCGCGTGCTGGAAGTCGGCGCCGGCAGCGGGTACCAGGCCGCGGTGCTCGCGGTGCTCGGCGCCGACGTGATCAGCGTCGAGCGCTCGCCCGCCCTGGCGCAGCGGGCCCGCGAGGCGCTGGCCGTCATTCTCCCCGGCCTCGAGCCGGTCGGCGCCGACCGGCTCGGCCGCGTCGAGATCGTCACCGGCGACGGCACACTGGGCCACGCCGACGCGGCACCCTACGACCGCATCCTCGTCACCGCCGGCGCCCCCGCGCTGCCCCCGGCGTACCGCCGGCAACTCGCCGACCCGGGCCTGATCGTCATCCCCATCGGCGACCGCCAGCAGCAGCAGTTGATCATCATCCAGCAGCGTCAGGGCCAGCTCGTCCGCTCGCGCGACACCGGCTGCCGGTTCGTGCCGCTCGTCGGCGAGGCGGGGTGGGACGAGCAATGAGCGAGGGCGGTTGATCGAGAACCAACCGAGTAGTCCGCCGAAGGCAACGTTCCAGACGCAGCCCCGGAGCGTTCCGGGCGCAGCCCCGAAGGCAACATTCCGGGCGCAGCCCCGGAGGGGCGGCCGGGTTGTAGCCACGGGTGGAGCGAAGCGAAACCCGTGGTTGCGGTCGGGCGCGCTGGAACCCGCCCCGGCAGGGGCGGAGGCAGGTGGCGAGCTCGCCCCCGCCCCTCCCGGACAGGCAGATTCGGCGGCCGCGCCATCCCCGGATTGCCCGGGACCACTTTGCAGGGGGTTCAGAAATGCGCGGCGAGCCGGTAAGATCGGGCCAGGAGACCCTTGTCATGGCCAATGCCCCGCACCGCAGTGTTTTCGATCGGATCTTCGACGTCATCATCCTCGGCACAGGCTACGCCGGCTACGCGGCCGCGATGGAGCTGGCCGAGCGCGGCCAGGAGGTGCTGCTCGTGGGCGCCGGCGGCGATCTGCTGCACGAAGCCGGCCGCAGCTTCGCCCCCGACGCCGGCTCGCTGGAGCATCCGCGCTGGCGGCAGTTGAGCCAGGCCATCGCCGACCGCGCCGGGATCGATGCGGAGGCGGCGGGTGCCGCCGGCGGCGGGGCGGTCGCTGAGCTCGTCGCGACCGAGCTGCTGCATCGCAGCCCGGTCAACGTGCTCTACTACGCCCGGCCGGTCGCCGTCGAGCGAGATGGCCGGAACGTGGCGGCGCTGGTGCTGGCGACCAAGGCCGGGCCGCGCCGCGTCGCCGGCCGACGATGGATCGACACCACCGACACGGCCGAGCTGCTGCGCCTGGCGGACCCCGCCACGGCCCTGCGCAACCCAACCTCCAGCCGCATCCATCTCTATCTGCAACATCACGATTGGGCCTCGCTCAACGTGCCCGCCGAGCTGGGCCTGGCGCCCACGGCCTGGCCGACCGAACGCTGCATGAGCGTGGAGGTGGCCCACGACGACCCGGACTGGCGCGAGCAGATCGTCACGGGCCTTGAGCGCCTCGCCGCCGCGCTGCCCGATGACGTCGCCAGCATCAGCATGACCCATTGCAGCGTCGAGCCCTGCCACGCCTGGGCCACCGACGACGCGCAGCGACAAGGCGGAGCATCGGCCGGGGCCGCGCCGTCGGCGACCAACGTCATCAACGCCGCGCCGCCGGCGATCAGCGGGCCCATCCGCACCTTCGCCGACCGCTTCGCCCTGGGCCTGCACGCAGCCGACGCCGCGCTCGCCTGCGCCCCGGCCGAGCTCAGCGGCGACGTGCTGACCCGCGCCCTGCCGCGCATCGAGCCGGTGACCCAGATCGAGTTTGACGTCGTTGTCGCCGGCGCCGGCACGGGCGGGGCGGTGGCGGCC
>SLDI01000633.1:0-3731 GCA_007125385.1 Phycisphaeraceae bacterium
GAGATGGGGCACGTAGATGCGCTTGCGCCGGCCGCGCAGCGAGTAGAACGAGCCGTGGTAGCAGCGGTAGTTGATGCCGAGCACGGCCATCCAGTTGGCGATCTGCTTGCGGTCCTCGAAGCTGATGCCCTGGGAGCTGACGCCGAACATCTCGGCGAGGACCTCTTCGGTGCCGAACTGGTTGGCGGCGCTGGCGCACTGCTTGGGGGTGAGGATGAACTTCTTGCGTGAGGGCCAGTAGACGCTCATGGTCAGGTGGTCGACGCCGGGCAGTTGCATGGGCTCGTAGCAGGGCATGGTGGCGCCGGTGAAGCCGATCTGGTTGTTGAGCGTGTCTTCGCCCATGAGGTGGCCGGAGAACTTGAGCTTGTTCTCGCTGCACCACTGGCCGACGGGGCGGAAGTAGCCCTCGAGCAGCAGCTCCATAACGGTGCGCCAGTAGTGGTGGCGGATCTTGTGGTGATCGCCGACGGGGAAGATGAGACTGGCGACGTGGTCGGTGAGGTCGTAGCCCCACTGGCGGGCGAAGGCGTCGGGGACGTTGTCGGACCAGGGCAGCAGGGGCGGGCGGAAGTGGGGCTCGTCGACCCAGACGGCCTCGACCGTTTCGCCGAAGTGCTGGCCGAAGCGGCCGTGCCAGGTTTCGATGTAGGCCTTGTCGAGGTAGCGTTTGACGGCGTCGGTGTTGAGCAGGTCGAGGACGCTGTCGAGGCGTCGGAGGGTGATGGCCTGGCCGGCGTGGGTGGCCAGGACGCGCAGCTCGGCGTCGTGGGGCGGCTCGGCGGCGTCGCGCAGGGCGATGCCCTGGTGGGCGCTTTGCGGGTCGAGGTTCGGCACGCCGCTGGGCATGTAGCCGGCCTGGAGCCAGACCTTCATGTCGTGCTTGGCGGCGCCGTCGATGATGGTGGCGATGACGTTCATCCAGTCATCGCTGAGGTACTCGGTGCGCAGGCCGTTGAAGGTGCGGCCGATCATCGCCCCGAAGCCGGCGTGGTGCAGGCCGTCGAGCTGGCGTGCGATCTCGCGGACGTCCAGGGCGTCGTTGAGCATCCAGAGGGTGACGCCGCGATAGGCTTTGGCGGGGTCGCTAAAGGCGTGGCGGTCCATGGTGGGGCCTTTCGGAAGGAGTCGATGTGATTCTACCGGGTGTGTGCCCAAAGCGGGGTGCCACGGGCGGCCGGTCCGCTGGCGGCACCCCTGCTGGCGCCGGGTTGCTCGGCGGGGCGGCGGGACGATAATCAGAGCGATGACGAGTCTGAGCTCAAGTCAATCTGCCGTGCGCCTGGCCCAGCGCGTGTCGCTGCTGGCCGGCGACATCAAGCTGGCGCACTCGGTGTTCGCGATGCCCTTTGCGCTGCTGGCGACGTTTCTCGCGGCCGGGTGGGCGGGGCGCTGGCCTTACGTCGGCGAGCTGGCGCTGATCGTCCTGTGCATGGTGCTGGGGCGGACGGTGGCGATGGCGGTCAATCGCTGGGCGGACGCTCGCATTGACGCGGCCAACCCGCGTACGGCCGGGCGGGCGATCCCGCGCGGGGCGCTGCCGGCGCGCTTCGTGCTGCACAGCGCGGTGGTGTGCGGGCTGGGGCTGGTGGCCGGGGCGAGCGGGTTCTGGTGGTTCTATGGCAATCCCTGGCCGGCGCTGCTCTCGCCGCTGGTGGTGGCGTACCTGGCGGCGTACAGCTTCACCAAGCGCGTGACGTGGGCGTGTCACGTGATCCTCGGCGGGGCGCTGGCGCTGAGCCCGCTGGCGGCGGCGGTGGCGATCGAGCCGGGGTATCTGGCGCAGGCGGAGGTGTACCTGCTGGCCGGGATGGTGCTGTGCTGGGTCGCGGGCTTTGACGTGATCTATGCGTTGCAGGACCGCAACGTGGATCGCGAGCAGGGGTTGTTCTCGATTCCGGCGCGGTTCGGCGATGCCGGGGCACTGTGGGCCAGCCGGCTGCTGCACCTGGCGGCGGCGGGGCTGCTGGTGGGCGCGGCGCTGGCGAGCCCGATGCTGGGGCTGTGGTTCACGCTGGCGTGCGTGGTGACCATCGCGCTGCTGCTCGTCGAGCATGCGCTGGTGTGGGGCTCGCGGACGAATCATCTGAACGTGGCGTTCTTCACCGTCAACGGCGTGATCAGCCTGCTGCTGGGGGCGGCGGGGATCGTGGACGTGATGGTGGGGTAACCACCGCGAGCGACCGTCGCGGGGTGATCGCAGCGCTTCGCGAAGCCGCGAGCGGCTTGTTTCGCGGCCGGACGTTATGCGATCTCGATCATGATCGGCGGATGGTCGCTCAGGCGCCAGGGTTTGTCGTCGGCGTCGGCGCGGTGGAAGTCGGCGTTGTCGAGGGTTTCGTAGCGGCGCAGGCGGGGCAGGTGGCGCTTGTGCAGCCAGATGTAGTCGATGCGCGAGCGCCACGTGGGGCCGGGGGCATCCAGGGCGGCGGCGGTGTCGATGTAGCCGGCGTCGAGCATGGCGCGGTAAGGCGGACTGTCGGGCTTGGCGTTGAAGTCGCCCATGACCACGTCGGGGGCGGGGCTCACGCTCAGGATGTGCTCGAGCTCGGCGAGGCGCAGGGCGTGGCCGGCGTCGGGGTCGGCGGCGCGGCGGTTGCTGGGCAGGTGGACGTTGGCGACGTGCAGCGCGGGGGCGACGGGCTCGTGCAGCGCAAGACGGTGGTGGCATCGCTCGTGGGTGACCCGCTCGTTGCGGGTGTGGTTGGTGAAGGTGGCGGGGCCGGTGGCGGGGGCGGGGTGCTTCGTGAGCAGGGCGCCGCCGTAGTCGGACAGTTGGCCGCCGGGCGCGTGGTGGTGGGCGGTGAAGCCCAGGGCGTCGGCGAGGCGGTGGACGAGGGTCGCGTCGTGGACCTCCTGCAAGGCGATGACATCGGGCCGGGCGCGGGCGTAGAGGCGGGCCAGGGCATTGAAGACCTCGTCGACGGCGGCGACGCGCTCGGCGCCCCAGCGCGAGGGCGAGCCCTGGAACCAGTAGACGTTGTGCGTGAGCAGGCGCATGGGCGAGGGCCTACGCGACCTCGGCCGACAGCCGCCGGCGCAGGGCCGCGAGCAGGCGGTCGAAGACGGTGTCGGGCTCGGCGCCGGCGTCGATGACGAGGTGGCGGTCGGGGGCGGCGCGGGCCTGGTCGAGGTAGCCGGCGCGGACGCGGCGGTGGTAGTCGATGCCCTTGCGCTCCATGCGATCCAGCAGCGGCGAGAGCCGGGCCGCGGCGGTGTGCTCATCGACGTCGAAGACGACGCACAGGTCGGGCCAATGCTCGCCCACAGCGATGCGGCCGGCGGCGCGGATGTCCTCGGCGTCGAGCCCCCCTGCCGTGCCCTGGTAGGCGAGCGTGGAGCTGATGAAGCGGTCGGCGAGGACCATCTGCCCGGCGGCGCGGGCCGGGGCGATGCGCTCGGCGACGAGCTGGGCGCGGCTGGCCATGTAGAGCATCATCTCGCAGCGCACGTCCATCTCGGCGTGGTCGGGTTCGAGCAGGATCTGGCGGATGCGCTCGCCGATGGCCGTGCCCCCCGGCTCGCGCACCTGGCAGACCTCCAGGCCCGCCGCCTCGACGTGGCGGGCGAAGCGGTGCACCTGCGTGCTCTTGCCGCTGCCGTCGGGCCCGTCGAAGACGAGGAATCGGCCGCGCAGACGCGTCAGCCAGCCGGGGGGTGGCGCGGGGGCGGTCATGGCCGCAGCATAGCGGCTGCCGCGGCCGGGCCCGCCTCGCAGGCCGTTCCGCCCC
>SLDI01000184.1:0-13442 GCA_007125385.1 Phycisphaeraceae bacterium
ATTCGCACCCCCCGCTTGGCAGGTTGACGCCATCCGGCTATATTCCCCGGCTGGATCGGCCGTATCATAGACACAGGGTGACCTTAGTCCCGCCTCTGCGGCAGGATGCAACCTCGTTAAGGAGTCCGACCATGGACGAAAAGGAAATTGAGGACAAGGTGATTTCGATCGTCGCCGAGCAGATGGGCGTGGATAAGGGCGAGATCAACCGCGACACGAACTTCGTCAACGACCTGAACGCCGACAGCCTCGACACGGTCGAGCTGGTGATGGAGTTCGAGGACGAGTTCGACACGTCCATCCCCGACGAGGAAGCCGAGAAGATCCAGACCGTCGGCCAGGCGATCGACTTCATCCGCGATCACATGGCCAAGGCCAAGCAGGAGTGAACCCTGCCCGCCACGGGGGGCCTCTCCGCGTCCAACCCTCCCGCGCCGATGGTCTGCCGTCCGCTCCGATCGCGCCCGTGGTGCGCGCCGGGGCTATGATATGACTCCAAGCGTCAGGCCCGGGCCGCCCCACCAGGTGGCCGGGCTTTCCCCCCGCCTTGCCGGCCCGACGGGGCCGGGACCGAGAGCCACCGCACCATGACCCAGCGTCGACGCGTCGTCATCACCGGGCTGGGCTGGGTCACCAGCCTCGGCACCGACCTGGAGCAGGTCTGGCGCGACCTGCTGGCCGGCCGCAGCGGCATCAGGCCCATCGCCCGCTTCGACACCTCCGCGTACGAGGTGACCTTCGGCGGCGAGATCAGCGACTGGAACCCCCCCCGCCTCGACGCCCGCGTCGCCAAGCGCCTGGACCGCTTCGCCCAGTTCGCCCTCAACGCCTCGATCGACGCCGTCGACGACGCCGGGCTCGACTTCGCGGGCGAGAACCCTTGGCGCTGCGGCTCGATCATCGGCTCGGGCATCGGCGGGATCGAGGAGTTCGAGTTCGGCCATCGCAAGCTCCTGGAGAAGGGGCCCGACCGGCTGAGCCCGTTCATGGTGCCCAAGCTCATGTGCAACGCCGGCTCGGGCAACGTCTCGATCCACTTCGGCCTCAGGGGGCCGAACCTCGCGGTGGCCTCGGCGTGCGCCAGCGCGGCCCACGCCATCGGCGACGCGGCCGACGCCATCCGTCACGACGCGGCCGACATCATGATCACCGGTGGCTCCGAGGCGGCGCTGACCCCCCTGGGCCTGGGCTGCTTCGTCGCGCTCAAGGCCCTGTCCAAGCGCAACGACGCCCCGGAGATCGCGTCGCGGCCGTTCGACAAGGATCGCGACGGGTTCATCCTCTCCGAGGGCGCGGGCATCGTCGTGCTCGAAGAGTACGAGCGCGCCCGCAAGCGCGGGGCACGCATCTACGCCGAGCTGCTGGGCTACGGCCAGTCGGCGGACGGCTCGCACATCACCGCGCCGGACGAGGGGGGAGTGGGCGCCGCCTTCGCCATGGAGCGGGCCTTGGCTGACGCGGGTGTGGGGGCGGATCAGATCGGCTACATCAACGCCCACGGCACGAGCACGCAACTGGGGGACCTGGCCGAGACGCGGGCGATCAAGCGGCTGTTCAACGGCGACACGCCGCGCGTGCCGGTGAGCTCGACGAAGTCGATGACGGGGCACCTGCTCGGGGCATCGGGCGGGGTGGAGGCGATCATCACCGCCAAGGCCGTGGCCGAGGGCCTCATCCCGCCGACGATCAACCTGGACGCGCCGGACGCTGAGTGCGACCTGGACTACGTGCCCAACGAGGCGCGCGAGACGAAGGTCGACAAGGCAATGACCAACTCCTTCGGCTTCGGCGGCCACAACGTAAGCCTCGTATTAGGAAATATTTAAGCCACGGCGCCCGGCGACGGGGCGCCCCTGCCGCGTAGCGCCCGTCCGGAGCGAGTCCGCGAGCGGAGGGCGGGATTTTCTCGCCCCGCAAACCCGCATCCACCACTTCTTCGCTCCCACGAGCCCACGTCCGCCCCCGGCCGGGCTACAATTTTGCCTTGCGCTGCGACACCCCACTGGCCGGCGGCCGGCGATTATGCCATAATAAAAGACGTCGACGTATTTTTCTCACTCCCCCCCACGGGAACGCACCCATGCTCACCGCCTCCACCCTGCCCACGCTCGCGTTCGGGCCCATCGGCTACTGGGAACTGCTGGCCCTGGCGCTGCTGGGGCTGCTGATCTTCGGCAAGCGGTTGCCGGAGGTCGGCCGCAGCATCGGCCGGGGCATCGTCGAGTTCAAGCGAGGTCTCTCCGGCATCGAGGACGACGTGAACAACGCCGGCGCGCCGCGGCTTGAGAAGAACGAGAAGGAAGAGCTGGACACCGGCCAGGCCGCGACCGCCGACGAGCCGCGGGCCACGGGCTCCTCGTGAGCGGCGATGGTTGACCGCCTTTGCCAGGGCGATATGCTGTGGTCGCACGCGGGCGATTAGCTCAGTTGGCTAGAGCGCACGGATCACACCCGTGAGGTCACTGGTTCGAGTCCAGTATCGCCCATTGACATAAGAACCGTCGACGACGTGCGTTAGCGTCAACCCTTCCTTGAAGGTGCGGCACCGCGAAAAGGTCACACTGTGAACTTTTCTGGAGGCTCGCACCATGCCCCGACTTACGAATCGCCCGCCGCGTATGTGCCGTGACCGGCACCAAGCCTACGTCAAAATTGAAGGCCAGCGCGTCCAGCTAGGCCGGTGGGGTACGGCCAAAGCGAGGGAGGCTTATGACCGGACGATCGCCGAGTGGCTCATCAACGGCCGGAGCATGCCCGACGCCACTGGTGACACCAACGAGCCTGCGCCCGTCGCCGAGGTGCTCGTGGCCTACGTCAAGTGGGCGCGGCGGCGCTATGCGAAATCCGAGGCGGACACCATCGAGGCGGCGGTTCGGAAGGTCCGCCACCTGTACGGCTCGACGCCGGCCGATGAGTTTGGCCCCAAACGGCTGCGGGTGGCGCGGCAGGCGATGGTTGACGCCGGTTGGAGCCGAAGCCACATCAACAAGCAGGTGTCCCGGATCCGCCAGACGTTCAAATGGGGCGCGAGCGAGGAACTCTGCAGCGAGCGCGTCCACCGGCGACTCGCCACGCTGGCGGCGTTGGCCCGCGGGGAGGCCCGCGAGCGCGACCCGGTGAAGCCTGTACCACGGGCCGACGTTCGGCGGATTCGCAGGCACCTGCCCCGGCAGGTGCGCGCCCTGATCGACCTGCAGTTGCTGACCGGTGCCCGCGCCGACGAGTTGGTACGGATCAAAGCCACCGATTTCGACCGCCGCGGCGACGTGTGGACGGTGGTCCTGGACGAACATAAGACCGCACACCACGGCAAGGCCCGCACGCTCTACTTTGGCCCCAAGGCCCGGCGGATCGTCGGGCTGTTCCTGGTACCGGATCGCGCGCTGGACAAGCCGTTATTCAGCCCGCGGGAAGCGCACGCCGGATCGAAGCGCAAGGATGGAGCGAAGGGCCGACGGGTAAATCAAAAGCCCACGCCGCGCAAGACTGAGCGCGTTATGGCCGATCACTACACCACGGCGAGCTACCGGCGCGCGATCCATCGAGCCTGTGAGAAGTCTGGCGCGGACAAGTGGGGCCCACACCGACTGCGCCACAACGCGGGCACCGAGCTGCGCCGCGAGTTCGGCATCGAAGTGGCGTCGATCGTGCTGGGGCATAGCAGCCTGGCCATCACCCAGACCTATGCCGAGCAGAACCACAAGCGTGCGCTTGAGGTGATGGGACAGGTGGGGTGAGGCGGCACGATCAGCGGGCTCCGCAGTCCGCTTGCCTCGTCCGCACCGCCGGAGGCGAACAAGCATCTCGGCGGGACGGCGCCGTCGCTGACGCGTCTGGGACGGCCGGTTGCATGTCACTTTGACTCAGACAGTCTTCAATCTCGAGGAAGGCAAGGCGTTCTGCTTCATCGAGCGTCACGCCGCCGTCGAAGTGAGCGATGGCCGCACGCTCCTCGTACTGGTCCCAAAGCGCGGTCCGAGCCTCGTTGTCCTGGCATCGAGAAAGCAGTGCAGTGGCCATCTGGGGCCAGGCGTTGGGCGTCGCGTCAGCGCACGCTTCCTCGCGCGTCGGCACCTGCACATCCTGATCACCTTCAGCTGAGAAACTCTGGAACGCGTCCTTTTCTTGGGCAGGGGCCACCATCCAATTGGCGGCCTTAGCTTCCCCGTCGGAAGGTGCGCAGGTTTCGGTGAAGGTGCGCAGGTTTTGGATGTGCGACGTCGGCTCGCCTCTCAACATCCACATCCACCCGCCCAAGCCGTCCTTGAAGGACCGAATGCGGAGCGATCTCTTTGCTCGTTGTACCGTCCCCATGGAGAGGTCCGCCTCCTTCGCTCGCCGCTCAATCTCGCGCGCGGGCAGGGGTTCGTCAGCCAGCAGCCCTGCCAGCCACTGCTCAGCCTGCTGGCGCTCGTCCGGAGTCGGGCCGCGTTTGCTGGGCCCGAGAGCCTCCTCTGCGGTCACCTCGACCGGCTCCGTGTCCCAGTGCACGATACCGACCTCCCCGCCGGTTCCGCTGGACTCGATCCGATAGGCCACGCTTGCGACCTCGGGGGCAATGTTGGTTTTCACCACGAATACCAACCGACGGTTGTCGTCCTTCTTGTCCTTAGCGACCGCGAGCACCGTTCTTGCGGCGGCCCCCCAGGCGATGCTGCCCACAATGCGGTGGATCACTTCGTTCTGACCCTTGTTGAGGTGCGTGACCGCCAACACGGCCACACGATGCTTCGCCGCGAAGGTGGCCAGCGGCGCCAGGAGCCCCCGGATCTCCGCGTTACGGTGATCATCGGCCTTGCCGAGGTAGGCGGTGATGGGGTCGATGACCACGAGTTTTACGTCGCCGAGTTCCTCAAGCAGAGCCTCGAGGTGCCGGATGTCGGTTGCAAGATTGAAGCCGCGCTCCACCGGCTCGCCGGCACCGGGGTGAGGATCTCGAACGGCGTCGAGAATGTGGATGTGTTCAAGGTTTGCGCCCGCGGCCTCCAGTCTCGGGCGGATGGTGTCTCCCGGGTTGTCCTCGGCGTTGATCAGAATGGACTTCCCGACCGAAAAGCACTTGTCTGGGCGGTCCGGGACGGCGGCGCCCACGGATATGCGGGCGGCGAGATCCAGGGTCAGGGTGCTCTTGCCCACGCCCCCATTGCCCGCGATCACGGTCAGCTTCCCCAAGGCCAGCCGCTGCCACCACAGCCACTCGATCGACTCGAGCTGGATGTCGGCGAGGCAGCGCGAGACAGGCCCGGCCATTCCGCGCGCGGTTGGCTCCACTGTCTGCATATCGGCTTGTAGCGCCGCCATCAGGTCTTCGTACAACCGCGGCTGGAGGAACTCGCCATGCTCATGCCCGGCCATGCGGGACGCGAGCCATGCCCGGACGTCCTTCGCCGGCGACGGCGGCAATGCCCACCGCACCGGCCGGCCCCAAGCCTCCGCAAGATGTCTTGCGATGTGCAGCGCGCCGTCGCGGCCCGGCCAAGTGCCGTTGGCCTTTCGATCGCGCTCGCCAAGCACGACCACGTCCTCCGCCCGGTGACGGAGCAGCTCAGCCAGGATGTCGCCACCGGCCGTGACGCTGCTGCGCCCGACCGCCGGCACCCCGAGAGTCAGGAGCGTTGCAACATCCGACGCGCCCTCCACGAGCAACACGTCACCATCCTGTTGCAGTGAGGCCGGAGCGAAAATCAGGCCCCGGGGCAATCCCTTGGGCGCGCTTTTTCGACCATCAAGAGATCGCAGATCCAGTCCACTGATGTGACCGTCTGACGAGCGGGTCGGAACGGTGTATGCACCGTCGGGCCGCGGACCGTCCCATCCGGCCTTCAGCGCCCGCAGCTCCTGGGCATTCGCCCAGCCGACTTCCAGCGCGGTGAGCGCCTCACGTCCCACACCCAATTCCTGGGCCAGCCGCGCCACCAGATCCTCCGTGAGCCGCTGGTGACAGCGATTGGCGAACTCTGTGGCGTCGATGGACGGCGCATCGCCCGCCGGCGCTGCGGGGGGAGCGGGAGCATCTTCGCTTTCCACAACGTAAAGGTGAGCACCATCGCGGTCCCGAGCGACATAACGCATGCCCGGGGGCGTCCGGCGGGCCCGCATGCAGCGCAACGTCCGGCCATCAGGCGACCATGCACACCAATCCAGATGGTCACAGGCTGGACAGGGGTGTGACCGGGTAACACTGCGCCATCGGCCGTTGCCGGTGGCGCGTGAGGACTCGGGAGGTATCATGGGGACGTTCCTCGTTTCGACGCCGCACGGTGCCCAGCCTGCCAGGACAGGGGCGCTTGCGGCGCGCGCCGATGGGGGAATCAGATGCCCAGCCGCTGAGCTTCGCGCTCGGCCTCTTCAGCGCGGCTCGATCGACGGGAAACGCGGGCCGTGCGCGCCGGCTGCACGGTGCCACCGTCCGAGTGGCGCCGTTCATCCGCCATGGTCAACTGGTCAAGGAAATCACGCAGGTCGTCGGGGTGAACGTATGCCTTTTTCCCGACCCGGGTGTAAGGTAGGCGCAGGCGCGAGCCGTCGGCCAAGGGTACGCCCTTGACGCGCCAGCGACAGATCGTGGCCTTGTGGACACCGAGGCGGCGGGAGGTGTCCCGATCGGTCAGTTTGTCGTCTGTGTCGATGATGCTGCGTGGCATGAGGCAATCTCCGAATCGCGTGTTGCGTTCCGGCAGATTGCGCTACTACCCGTCGGCGCACCGATCGCGCACCGGTGGGATGGCCTTTGGCTTCGTATAGCCGGCGAAGGGGAAACTATTTGTATTTGCCGAGAAATCTCGGCGCACCAAAAGCGCACCGGTGCGCACCACGGTGCGCTCACTCGTCCAACTGATTCATGGTTTTGTTCATCTTGTCCTCTGCCTTCTCGTCCACCTGATCCTTGGCCGCTTGTTTAAGGTGGTACTCTTCCACTCGCTTGCTGATGTCTGCGTAGCACACTTCGCCGCGTGCGTTGCGACCGAAGCGACCTCGCTCCCGCTTCAGCCAGCCCTTCACGATGCCCCGTGTCATCCCCGACCTCGCCGCCGCCTCAGAAATGCTCACGTATTCAACGCCGGCGTCCTGTCCGGGCTCTTCCCCTTGATGTGCCCCTTCGATGACCGCAACCACCTCGATGGTGTCGCGCAGGAAGTATAACCACTGGCCCCAAAGGTGCTTGGCGTCCAAGAGTTCCTCACGCATCTGCTTGCGAGCCAGGAGTCGGTCGGCGATTGGCATGGGAGCGCCATCCGGTGTCCACAACACCTGCCCCGTGTCCTCAGCGTGCTCCAGGACCTCCAGGTCGAGTTCCCACGGCCAATCCTGAAATTCTGTCAGGATTGGGCGAAAAGTATGAGCGTCAGGATCAATCATTAGCCATGTCAGAAGCGAGACGCGCAACGCCATTGCAACCCGATCCTCCTGCACACGGTGGTCGAACGGCCGGCTTGCCAAGCTGCGAAGTGTGTCCTGCCAAGCGCGTTGAAATCGTGATGCCTTCGGCGGAGGGAGGCGGTGGAATCGGCCATCAGCCGCCTTCACCTGCACCGCCGACGGGGCAATACCTCGTTTGCCGCACTTGCGCCATGCCGCCCTCGTGCTGAACTCCGTGCTGTGCCTCCGCTGCTCGCGCCCCAGCTTGTGCCAGGCGTTCTTGCGTTCGGCTTCGCGCTTGCGGATCGCGCCCGCTTTATATTCGGCGTCCAGCGCTGCACCGGAACTCGTCCATTGTTTCGGACGTTCACGAAGCAAGCTGACGAGCTCACGGAACATTGCGCGCTCGTCATCCGACGAAGGGTGGATGGCGTTCTCAGGCATAGCTAGGCTCACTCCGGGTCGAGCGGGACCGTCGACCAGGGACTTTGTACCGATGCGACCGCCCCACTCAATTCACGGGGAACAGGTGGGGCATTCCCGCAGCGATTCTAGCTCACGGCGTCGACAGCCTCGGCTGCCGCAAGGGCTGAGGCCGCGAGGGATCACGAGCCTCAAACAACAGGCCCGAATGGAACGTCGACGTGGCCAGCCCCGCCTGCTTGCAGAACGCCGCGATGCTCAGCCCGCTGCTTCGCTGCCGCTGATATGCGTGCCGCCGCTGCTGATCACTCAGCCGCTGTCGTTCGTGTCTCATGCCAAGCAGCATGACGAACCGAACAACCCATACCAGATGCCCATCACCGAACGGGTACGCATCTACGGCTGGCCAGCCAGCGGCTGCTACGACCCCGCGCTCGCCGCCGAGTTACACCGACAGCGCCAGACGGAGGTCGAGGAGTTCATGACCGTCGCCTCTGTGTGATCGCCGGTTCTGCGACCGGTAACGGCGTGACAAAGTCGTCGCGCATCCGAAACGCCGCGGATGAACCGTGCTCGACGAGGATATCGAGGAGGACGAGAACTGCCTTCCGTAGCGGCGGCCGACCCTTGAGCTCTGCTGGTCGGCCGTAGACGTACCGCTGAAGGAGCAACTCGAGCAGAAACGCGGTATCGCTTCCTCGGAGCATCTGAAACGCATCGCCCTCCTGCAGGCGCGTTGCCACTCTAACGAAAGAATCTGGAAGCGTCTGATCGCCAACGCGATAGAGGAAACGCACGTAGGCGTCCAACACAGTTGCACATGCTGGCAACTCCTTGAAGAGCGTATGGACGTGATCGGCGTAGCCTTCCAAGCTGTGCCACTGGCGGGCATCGTCCTTCCACCCTGTGGCCAGGAGGATCGTCGAGATCATATCTCCGCCGATGGGATGCCTCTCGTCGAGCCTTGCTAGCCAGACCGCTCCTCGCACGGCCTCTGCGAACAGCCGCCACAGCGACCAGAACTGCGGCGGGTTCGGCTCTCGGTCCGCCACCCGAATCATCGTCCATAGAAACCAATGTACCTCGGTCGGATGCCTGGCAACGGCGTCAACGATCGGCCTGACGATCTGAAGGGCCTCGGCGTTCGATACCCGAAGCACAAACCCCGCAAGCAGCTCCATCTGCGCTGGTTCGAGCTTGGGGTTCCGTTCCCGACCGCCTCGCTGGGCGGGATCCCTCCGCCGATCATCGTCCGCGTCCCACCATGCGACCAGTGTACATGCAAAGCGCCGAAGTGCATCAACGGCGGCCGGCTCCGCCGGCGCCTCACCGAGAATCGCTAGGATGCCAGTGTTAGCCTCCGCCCCGAACCAACGCGATGGGTCATAGGTCTGCAACGCATCATCGGGGATGCCCCCCTGTTCACAAAAGCGCTCGCGCACGGCGGCTGCCATGGCGGCTTCGATGCTATCAGCCCACCCGCTGTCTACTTCCTCGTCACCAGCCTCCTGCACCCACTGCGCCTCGAGAGCAATCGCCTTCGCGCACCGCAGTGTCAAGTCGCGGTCGATTGCCCACAGATGCCTGCCAATGCCGTAAGCAGCGTACTGACGTACTTCGTCATTCGCATGCGTTAAAGCCAGCACGAGGCCTCCGCTAACGCGGGTTCGCTGCTCCTCCGACAGCCTCTTGCCCAGGAGAAGAGGAATCACCCATGCGCATGGTCGGTCGGCGGACATGGAGCCGTGCTGCACCCGTGCCAGGTGATTCCAGTTGTTTGACGCACGCTCGATCTCCGTACATATGCGGCTCACACACCAGTTCTGTTCAGGCTCCTCCATTTCGCCCCAGTGGTCGCGGACGCAGATGGCGGCGACGAATCCTGGCCCACCGTGTCCCAACTCATGCTCGTCAATGTCGTTAGCCTCCCGGGCCGTTTTCAGCCATCCGCGCCACTCGCCGGGATCGTGTGTGCTATCCCGGTCCTCCCGGAAGATACTGATACCCCAGTTCAGCAGCCCAAGTTTTGCGCTCAGTATCTGAAATTCCGCGGTGTTGTGCGCCACCATCTCTTCGATATCGGGTTCCGTCGCCTTCGTATTCAGACGAACGATCTTCCCCCCGACGGCCTCACGATCGCTGACCTCAGGCGCGCTAAAAGCTTCCGGCTTACCCTCCACGACTTCATATTGACGCAAATCCATTCGATGGATTGCAAGACGCCAGGTTCGGTCCTCTTCGTTCTGCTCCTCAACTGGGGGCATGGACCTACGGTGCTGACTCAGGATCTCATGCACGCGCGGCGCGAGCAGTCCCAGCTGAAGCGTGATAATCGCTGCCTCCAAATCGTAATGGCGGTGCGGCAACGCATTGGCCTGTTTCCGCTCTTCGTCGTAGACCTCCTCCGCGACGCCCCGCGACAGGCC
The DNA here is from genome assembly GCA_007125385.1 of Phycisphaeraceae bacterium. GTDB lineage: Bacteria > Planctomycetota > Phycisphaerae > Phycisphaerales > Phycisphaeraceae > SKPT01. Next base: position 10,209 of record SLDI01000184.1, read on the forward strand.
TCCGACTAGCTGAGATGAGATTCGGGCTTCCGCCTCCTTAACGAGCCGATGCTTGTCGATGAGGACAGGCCATCGTGAACGCAGAAGCACCAGGAGCGATTCACCGGCGGAATGCGGCGAGGCGATTGCAACGCTGCCTACGACTGCAGTAAGTGCTGCTGAATCGCTCTGTCGGAGGATGCTCAACAAAAGCTCATCTAGGTTGTCAGACTCGGCGTCCGCAACCTGAAGCAGCCATCGCTCAAGTGCCATGAGGAGACACTGCAAGACGTAAGGGCCGACCGAGGTCCCTCGATACAGGTTCCAGAGCCGGTCGTTGCACCATTGTGGCTTCGTCGTGCCGTCCGCGAATTTCAGCGTCCTCGCGACCGGGGGCTCGACATACTCCGATCGAACCCTCGGATGCGCATACCAGTCCGCACTGTGGTTAAAGGCCTTTATGAAGAATTCGAGCCCTTGCTGATGGTGATGCTGCAGGAGCGTGAAGAATGGGCCCCGGTAGGCGCTGGGCGGAAAGAAATCGTGATTCCGCCCCGGCCGGATCCCAAACAGTGTTTCAAGTTCCAGGCTACTCCCAAAGCCCCAGCGCCCCTCGAGGTCCTGCTCTGAGCACAGGAGGTAGTTCGTAGCGGCCGAGATGACCGCTTCGGGCATATCGCGAGCCGCGGGTATGCCGCCCATCGCCTCAAAGACAATTTCCTGAAGGTCGTCCGCTGCTGGATTCCGTTCGTTCCCTTCGCTGCCGCGCAGAAGAAGGGTGAAGCGATCGCGATCCGCGCCTGGAATCGTGGCGATCACCTTTAGCGTTCGCCGTCGCACATCCGCAGAACTATAGTCCCTGCAGGTGTGCAACAACCAGTGAGCGATCGCTGCGACAGACTCGGCTCCATCCGGGTACGGGCTGTGCCAGGCCACACCACGGCTCCAGTCCTCGATGAGCCCGAGAATCAGCAGGCGATCCGATGCAGCGAAGGAGTCAAGATGGGTGTGCACGAGACGAAGTATGCAAGTCCATGCCGGGCCGTCTGGCACGTTGAACACAGGCGCATGGACTGAGACCGCCGTCAGCCAGCGAGGTGCCGTCACGCACGCGACACGAAGGAGGCGGATCACGCGGCGGAGGAGCTGCTTGTCGCCGGTGAGGATGGCCTCGCGATGCCTTTCCAGAAAGCCTGGTGACGCGGGTGAACGAAGGAGTGACACGAGTGTGTCGTCTCGGAACTGGGCGGATAGCTCCGCGTCACTGACGGCAGCTCGGAACAATTCATCGGCGGCCACGGCATCGCGCTGCACGAGCTCGCCCACCCACTTCCTGTAGGTTCGACGTATGGCAGGATACGTTCCCAAGGTCGCCGCCAGATCCGTAGCCGAGCCTTCCTGTGTCGTATGTTGATTGTCAATCCACCGCAGAATCGCCCAGTCCTCAAGAACATCGTGAGCGGGTGAGATAAGCGCATCGCTGTCCTGTGCGAACACGATCAACCCGTCATTCCGGAGCCGTTCGATCGCCTGGGCATCGAGGTCGCGCCCGGGTACGTACATCGAGAGTGCACGAGCCCGCCGAATCGCAACTGCCTCAAAGGCTGTCCCGCGTCGCTCGGGCAGGCCACCGCCTGCCTCGTGCTCGGCCCGGACGATGTCCCGCCAGAGGATTGCTCGGAACTCGCGCTCGCTCTGGGGCAACGGGCGATCGTCCGACCACTTGATCTGCACGGCCTTGTCGAGAAGGTACGGGTTGCGCAGAAGCTGCCGCAGTCGTTCATCCGATAGCGGGCGCGCCAGCGCCGGGTGGCTCGCCTGGACGATCTGCAGCTCGCTGTCATTCAGCGGCGACACGGGAATGACTCCATGGCTAATCCCTCCAGCCCCCAAAAACGCGCTTCGGACGAGATCCGCTGAGTAGTCGCGACAGGTAAGAATCACCCGCCAGCTCGCATCGTCCGATGCCATCGTTACGAGATCCATGAAGGCGTCACGAGTGGATTTCTCCAGTAAGCGCTCGACGCCCTCGACGAGGAGTATGTTGCGGCACTGACCGGCCATAACGGCACGGAGCTTCGTCGCCGTCCCCGGAAATTGACTGTTCTGAAGAGTTTCGTCGAGATGGGAACAGGCAAACTCTTCAGCCCGGAAGGCAAACGTGAAATGATCGGCGCCAAGGATACCGATGGCCTCCTTTGCGACGCCGGATTTGCCGCTGCCGGCGGGCCCCGTTAGCAGTACGATCTGGTCCGTTTCTAATGCCTCGAGAGTCTTCTGAACCAGGTGGGCACGGGGCAGATGAAGGTCACGGCCAATCGTCGATCGGATCCCGCGGATGGTAACTGTGGAATGGGCGGTGAGCGCGTTCAGGAAACGCTCCTCGGAGCTTCCAATTGCAGAATGGCGTTGGCGCAATTCCTCGGGCAGGGTGTCCGTCGAAAAGGAGCGTGCCTCCGGCATGGCTTCGCTGACCAGACGAAGCAGCGTGTTCCATGACGCATCCGCTGCCCCAACGGCCTGCTGATCGCGCACTGTATGCGCCAGCAGCCCCTTGATATTCACTTCAGTCTGGCCGGTCGCCGTGTTGAGGTCCAAGCTAAGGACATCGAGCACGCGGAGGAATGGCCACACGTCGGCCGCCGAGAGTTGCGTGTCTTCGCACTCGCCAACGATACTCTGGATCTCCTTGCAGTGGCGGGCGGCTGTGGCGCTCTGCATTCCTTTCGTCGTCAGGCGGGCCTCGAACTCGCTGGGATCGCGAGCGGCGCGGGCGCAATTCAGAAGCCCCGCAAAGTGTTCGAGAAGCGTGTTCGTGCCCCGGAGCGTGACCAGAGCGATGCGGTCTTCAGTCGGCGCGAACAGCGCGGAATTATGGAAATCCCTCCAGAAATCCTGAATCGTCTGTCTACAGGCTTCGTCCTTGGCGCTTATGGTAAAGCTGCGCTTGACTTGGCCGACCAACTGCCGCGTCGCTCCGCCATCGCGTTCACCAATCAGCAGGAAATCGTCTGTGTGCCACCCGCGATGCTCGGTCTGAAAATGCACCTCAGCCACCGTGCAGTCACACAGGATAGGTGGTATCCCGCGCACAAGAAGCAGCGCGAGCCAATATGCATCGACATACTGCTCAACCGAGATTCCCCAGTTGACTGCCGGCCAGCCCGATGCTGACCTTGTCCATGAGTAAGGTAACACGACCGGCTCGCCAGGGGAAGACTTTTCCAGCGGGAGAACGCGTCCCCCCCGGCCGGA
>SLDI01000035.1:0-13428 GCA_007125385.1 Phycisphaeraceae bacterium
AGTGCCTGTCGAGGAACACGTCGAGGCGACGACCGGCAACCGCTATCATCGCTTTGCGCACGCGCCGCAGGACGTCGGCCTGCACTACAGCGCCACGGTGACCTACACGCCGCGGGTCGCCGACAGCACCAGCATTGCCGCCACACCCCCGGCCCAGTTGCCGCTGTCGATGCTGCCCTACGTGCTGCCCAGCCGCTACTGCCAGTCGGACCACCTGATGCGCCTGGCTTCGCGGCAGTTCGGCCGATTCCCCGCGGGCTACCAGCAGGTTCGCGCCATTTGCCAGTGGATTTACCAGAACGTGGATTATCTGGCCGGCAGCACGGGCCCGCTCACGTCGGCGTTCGATGTCGCGACCTCGCGGGCCGGCGTCTGCCGCGACTTCGCCCACCTTGGCATCGCGCTGTGCCGGGCGGTGAACATCCCGGCCCGGTTCGTCAGCGGTTACGCCCACGACCTGTCGCCGCCGGACTTTCACGCCATGTTCGAGGCGTGGCTGGGCGACGACTGGTATCTTTTCGACCCGACGTGGCAGGTGTCGCCGATGCGGCTGTTGCGCATCGGCACCGGCCGCGATGCCACCGACGTCTCATTCTCATTGATCTTCGGGCCGGCGGCGATGACCGGCATGGAGGTGTACGTTCACGCCCTGGATTCCGAGGCGCCCGCCGCCGCCGACGCCGAGGTCGCGGTGGCCTCGGCCTGAGAACGGGTGTGAGACGGGTGCCACGCCGCATCCCGGAGGGTGGTGTGTGCTGCGGGCCCGCATCGTGGTTCGCACACAGCAGCCTTCGGCGTGCTGTGTGGCACCCCCAAGGCAGCTTTGCACACACGTTCTGAGCACGGGCCCGGGCTGGCTAACGGGGACCATTCACCACAGAGGCACAGAGACACAGAGAGGTCGTCACTGAGGAAAAAGAAGGTGGCGTCGCGAAAGACCTGTCAGCAGAATCCTACCTCTGTGCCCTCTGTGTCTCCGTGGTTATTCTGAATGATCCGGGCTGACGCGGCGTCGTGATCCGCGCGGTCACACGGCCGGGTGGGGGCTCCTTCAGTGCGGTCGCAGCGGGTTGGGTGCCACTGACAAGCGAAGTCCGCGGAGCTTGTCAGTGCGCCCTGGCAGACGGCCCCACCACAGCGTTCGGCACTGACAAGGCCAAGGACGGCCTTGTCGGTGGCACCCGCCAGGATTGGATTGAAGGCGGGCTACCGCCCGGCCGTCTGGGTCTGGCGTGATTCGGCGGCGGGCGTGGCCAGCGCGAAGAAGGTGTCGTGGATCGCCTGGCCGACGGCGTTGAGGCGCGCCTGGTAAACGTCGAGCGACTCGTGCAGCCCGCGCAGAAAGATCTCCTGCGTGTCGGTGTAGTCCAGCTCGGCACGCAGCCGGCCGAGCTGCTGGGCGGCCGGGGTGGATGGCGTGTCGATGCCCGCGCCCGTGATCGCCCGCAGCGACCGCTCGGCCTGGATGACGCAGTAGCGCATGGAGCGCGGGAACTCGGCGTCGAGGATGAGAAACGAGGCGATGTCGCGCGGGCTGATGCGGTGGTAACGCTTGCGGTACATCTCCAGCGCGCTGGCGCTCTTGAGCAGCGCGATCCACTGGAGGCTGTCGTACGGCGAGCCGACATAGTCCGGCCGGGGCAGGAGAATGAAATACTTCACGTCCAGGATGCGCGAGGTCTTCTCGGCGCGTTCGAGCTCCCGGCCCATGCGGATGAAGTGCCAGGCCTCGCCGTGGGTGAGCGTCGCGTCGGTGATGCCGGCGAAGAGGTGGCACGCCTTCTTGAAGTGGCTGAAGAACGCGGCCGGCTCGTGCAACAGCCGCCGCGTGTGCTCGGCGTCGCGTACCATCAGGTAGGTCCGGTTGATCTGCTCCCACATCTCCGAGGAGATCGTGGGGCGGATGGCGCGGGCGTTCTCGCGAGCGGTGACCAGGCAGTTGATGATGCTGTTGGGGTTGTTGCGGTCGAAGGTGAGGAAGGCGATGACCGAGGCCTCGTCCGCCTGGGCGTAGCTGCCCTGGAACAGATCGCTGTCGCCGGTGACCTGCACCAGCGGCGCCCACTGCTGCTCGGACGCCACGGGCACGTCGAGCACGAGGTTGAGGTTGACATCGATGAAGCGGGCGATGTTCTCCGCCCGCTCGATGTACCGGCTCATCCAGTGGACCGAGTTGGCGACGCGGGAAAGCATGTCGTGGCATCCTGGCGAGGCACAACGCCGCTCATCAGCCGGCGCGTCGGGTGTCGCTCCAGGGCAGGCTCTGGCCCTGGGCGGCGGCGGTGAGCAGCCCGTGGATGTAGCGCATTTTCTCGACCACCGGCGGGGTGAGCAACCCGGGGGCGAGGTCGACCAGGCCCATGGTGCGGTTCATCTCGTTCATGGCCAGGCTCAATTCGCGGAAGGTGGCGATCATGGCGTCGAAGTCCGCCGGCGGGTTCTCGACGAATTCCAGGTGCCAGGCGGTGTCCAGCGACGCGATCATGTCCAGGTACATGGCGAAGGTTTCGGCGAAGTCCTCCCAGGGGTGCATCGTCGCGTAGCGGCTGACGTAGTGCTGGTGCCAGTTGGCCGGCGCCCCGCGCTCGTAGTAGACCGCCAGCGCCTGGTCGTAGGGCGGGTTGTACGGGTCGCCGAAGTGGCGGGCGCAGGCGGCTTCGACGTCGGGCCGGCCCCTGACCAGCGTCTCCCAGTAGTAGTGGCCGAACTCGTGGCGGAAGTGGCCGATGAGCGTGCGATGCGCCTCGCCCAGCGATTCGCGCAGGCGCTCGCGTTCGACGGGCTCGGCCTCGCGAAGGTTGATGGTGATCTTGCCGCCGGCGTGACCGGTGTAGACGCGCTCGCCCTCGTCCATGCGCCACCAGGCGGTGTCGTCGCGAGGCAGATCTTCCTTGAAGTCGAAGCTCAGCGGCAGCCCCACCGGCGCCCCGATGGGCAGGCCGAGCGTCTCAAGGTCGTAGAACATGCGGCGCTTGGCCGCTTCGAGCCGGTACCACTTCTCGCGGTTGCCCGCGATGGACAGGTCGGGGATGGTGTGGTTGAAGAGGCAGCAGTCGCATCGCCAGCTCGGGTCGGGCTGGACGCCGGGCATCAGCGCGATGGCGCGGTTGCACACGCCGTGCTCCAGATCGTTGGCGCATCGCGCCAGGCGCGCCTGGCAAGCCGGGTCGCCGCAGCGCAGGACGCCCGGCTCGTCGGATTCTTCCATGGCCGTGACCTGCCGGCAGGTCGGGCAGAAGCGGACCACGCGGGCGCAGGCGACGCATTGCGAGCTCTCAAAGAACAGGCGGTTGCCACATTTACAACGAAAGGTGCGCATGCGTCGCTTCCGGGGTGGGCGTGTGGTCCTGGAGCACCCACGTGTCCTTGCTGCCGCCGCCCTGGGAGGAGTTGACCACCAGCGAGCCCTTGCGCAGCGCCACGCGCGTCAGCCCGCCGGGCAGCACGTAAACCTCCTCGCCGTTGTAGAGCACGAACGGACGCAGGTCGACGTGCCGGCCCTCGAGATGCTCGCCCATGAGCACCGGCGCACGCGACAGGCTCAGCACCGGCTGGGCGATGTAGTTGCGCGGCTGGGCGCTGATCTTCTCGGCGAACGCCTCGCGCTCCTGCCGCGTCGACGCCGTGCCGATGAGCATCCCGTAGCCGCCGGACTCGTTCGCGGCCTTGACGACGAGGTTCTCCAGGTTCGCCAGCACGTGCTGGCGGTCCTTCTCGATCCAGCAGAGGTAGGTCGGGACGTTGGGCAGGATCGGCGCTTCGCCGAGGTAGTACTCGATCATCTGGGGGACGAAGCTGTAGATGACCTTGTCGTCGGCGACGCCGGTGCCCGGGGCGTTGGCCAGGGCGACGCGGCCGTTGCGATAGACGTCCATCAGCCCCCGCACGCCGAGCATGGAGTCGGGCCGGAACGCGGCCGGGTCGAGAAAGTCGTCGTCGACGCGGCGGTAGATCACGTCGACGCGCACGAAGCCGCGCGTGGTGCGCATCATCACGAAACCGTCGGCGACGGTCAGGTCGCGCCCTTCGACCAGCTCCACGCCCATCTGCTGGGCCAGGAACGCGTGCTCGAAGTAGGCGGAGTTGTAGATGCCCGGCGAGAGCACGACGACGGTGGGGCTGGCCACCGTCGAGGGCGCCAGGCTCTGGAGCATGTCCAGCAGGCGGTTGGGGTAGTCGTCAACGGGTTTGACGCCGAGGTCGGCGAAGACACGGGGGAAGGTGCGCTTGAGCAGTTGCCGGTTCTCCAGCACGTAGCTGACGCCCGAGGGGCAGCGCAGGTTGTCTTCGAGCACGTACCACATGCCATCGCCGTCGCGCACGAGGTCGGTGCCGGTGATGTGGCACCACACGTCGCGGGGCGGGGTGAGTCCCTGGCACGCCGCGCGGTAGGTGCTGGCCGAGGCGATCAGGTCTTCGGGGATGAGGCCGGCGTCGATGATGCGCCGCGGGCCATAGATGTCCGCCAGGAAGGCGTTGAGCGCGCGAATGCGCTGTTCGAGGCCGGCTTCGATGCGCCGCCAGTCCTCCGCCTCGACGATGCGCGGGACGATGTCGAAGGGCCAGACCTTCTCGGTGCCCGCCGCGTCGCTGTAGACCGCGAAGGTGATGCCCAGGTTCATCAGGGCGGCCTCGGCGGCCTGTTGCCGGCGAGTAAGGTCGCCCGGCTCCAGCGCGCTGATGCGCTGCAACAACAGCGCCGCACCGGGCCTGGGCCGGCCTGGCGCGGCGAACAGCTCGTCGTAGTAACCGTCGGTCTGATAACCGGCAATCTCCACGCCGATATCGTAGCGGGCCGCCGGGACCGGAGCGAGAGCGCGTCGCGGCCAGCAGGTCGCGGAAGCGATGGCAAAAAAAAGCCGTGGAGCGCGAGCGCTCCGCGGCCGAATCGCGCCGCACGCGGGCGGCCTCCGCGGCCTCAAGCAATGGTGTCGCCATCCGGGCCTTGTCACGCGCCGGCTCGATCGGCTGCTGACGGTAAGGAAATGGCCATGGGTGGTCGCGTGCCTGGGGCCGACGTGGTCAGCTCGGGAATGAGGCCCGGGCCGCGGCTGCTCCGGTAACGCCTGTTGCGCACTGCCCTGCCGAAACGCGCTCATGGTACGATCTGCCTGGCGCCGTTCGTCGGAGGCCTGGATGGATGGTCGAGAACGCATCCTCGTCGCACTGGACGGCGGCATCCCGGATCGCGTGCCGTGCGCCCTGGGCTTTTGCCACGTGAATCTGACGGACGTTGCACCTGGCGGCTACGTCTGGACGGACTTCCTCGACGTGCAGTTCGTCCGCCCGGCCCCGTCACCGGAGGAACGGGCCCTTCGGCAGGCCGGGCTGCCCTTCTCCTACGACACGCGCCTGGGCAGCTTCGAGCAGGTGGCCACCTATGCCCGGTGGTCGTACCGTCCGCAAACGCCGGAGCGGCGCAATCCGCTCGCTCGAGCGTGCTCCCTGGACGATCTCAAGGCGTTCGCGTTCCCCGAGGTGGGGACGCCCGAGCCGGTCGCGGACCTGGCGGATCAGGTGGCAGCGCTGCACCGCCAGGGAGTGGCGGCCGGCGGGAACCTGCCGCATCTCGGCGGTGAGCTCTTCGAGGCCGCCTGGCGGCTGCGGGGGCTCGAGAACTTTCTGCTCGACATGCTCGAGCGACCGGCGTGGGCGGATTTTCTGCTCGACCGCTTGACCGAGATCGCATGCAGGAACGCAACGGTGGTCGCCCAGGCCGGTGTGGACGTGCTGTCACTGGACGACGATGTCGGCGCGCCCGTGACGATGATGATGAGCCCTGCCATGTGGCGCAGCTTCTTCAAGCCCCGGATGGCCCGAATCATCCGGGCGGCCCGCCACGTGCAACCTGAACTGCGCATCATCTTCCATAGCGACGGCCACTTCGCCCCCATCATCCCCGACCTGATCGATATCGGTGTCAATGCGATCAACCCGCTTCAGCCGGAGCACATGGATGCCGCTCAGATTCGCGATCGCTTCGGTCCCCGGCTTGCGCTGTGGGGGACGGTCGGCGCCCAGACCGCGTTCAGCGTCGCCCGCCCGGCAGCCATTCGTCACGAAGTGCGCCAGCGCATCATGACGCTGGGGCGAGCCGGGCTGATCCTGTCGCCGGCCTACGACCTGGATGAGCCCGACACGGCATGGGACAACGTGGCGGGTTTTCTGGAGGCGGTGCACGCGTACGGCTAGGGCTGCCCTGACTTGGATCGCCGATCGTCGGCCCACGCACTGCCCCCGGCAACAACATGGAGATGTGATGGCCGAGCCGGTGACACGTTGTGAGTGCGGCTACCGGCTGCTGCAGAACCAGGACTGCCCCGAGTGCGGGCGCTCGTTCAGCCGCGCCATCCACGAGCGGGCCCCCGAGCCGCTCAGCCGCAAACGATTCGCGATGTTCGCGGCCATCGCCGCCCTGGCCGGCGCGGTCTGGTACGCGGTGCTCCTGCTCCCCGTCAGCCCCGTCTCGCACCAGCTCCTCATCAGGTCGCTGCGGTGGCCCGACGCCTGCATGGCCGTCGGGATGTTGGCCCTGGCGAGCCTGCTCGCCGCGCTGCCGTTGGTGCGACTGTTCCGATCGGCAAGCCTTGGGGTGGTGAGTGTCGGCGGAATCCTGTTCACGCTGCTCAGCGGCACGCTGTTCGGCCTGCTGGCCGCGTTGGGCGCGTCCGGCTCCATGCCTTCCACCGAGCGGGCAGCCGCCGCCATCATTTTTGCGGGCTATGGCCTGCTCTATGCGCTGCTTTCCGGCCATGTCGCCTTCCCCACCGGCGTGGCCCTTGCGTTCGTCTTCCGCCGCATCCTGCGCGGCGTGCCCCGGTGACGGATGGAGCAGCCGGAGGATGGGCCTGTGCCGGCTGGACGGGTGCGGATCCAGGCTCGCGCCGGTGACGGGCGCCCGCTTGACGAGGTGTTCGATCTCGGAGCCGGCGAGGTGGCGTTCGACAGCAGGGTCCTGCTGGCCCTCCATGGCGCCCGCGGCCTCTGCAAGGCGATGCTGGATGTCCGCCTGGATGCGCACCACCTGGCCGTCCGTTGAAGAAGCCCGATCTTCGATCCGTCGTGGACGGTGAGGCGGAGGGCCGTCGGCCGCGCGGCCTCCGGACCGCGGGCCACCGACGCCGCCACCAGTGCGCCCGGGAGCGCCCCCAACGCGATCCACCGGCCGATCGAACTCGATGGCCCGCAGCGCCGTGCTGAGCTTCTCGTGGAACGGATGCCCGGCCGTCGAGGGCAACTCCGTCACCGCGATGAACCGCTGTCCCCGCCGCCCGCTCTTGCGTCGTCCCCTCGCCATCGGCCGCCCTCCCTGACCCGCGTGGATGGGTCGCAGTGCAGCGCGAATCACGTGACCGCGAAGGAGCGTTCTCCAACGGGCTGCCAATGCCACAACGCCAGCAAATGCGGGTTCAACATCGCGGATAATGGGCAATGATCCGGGGTTTTTCACGCATGGGGATTTGTCGGTTCGCCACCACAAGAGACCTCCTCCTTCCCTTGCCCGCAGCAGCGTTTCCACGGCAATTCTTGAAGCTTCCTTCGCCCGTGTTCGCGTGGGGTCGAATCTTCTTGGCGTTGTGGCACCCACCGGCCGCCGCCCACCGCGCTTGGTCCTGCTGGCGAGCATCGAAGCAGAGGTCTGGTCACGCCGATCGTCGCGCGCTTGCAGATCATGGCGGACCTGACCACGCCTCGAAACCATGCGCCTCGTGGATCGGCTCGATCAACGCCCTCACCGCTGGCGTCGCACCGCCTCGCACACACCATGCGGGGACACGTTGGCCCCCCCCTGCCTGCACCCGCCCACGTGCTCGTGGTTGCTGACCGGCGGTCGCGCCGCGGCCGGCAAATTGCGGCCGCCTCGGCCGGGCGGGGGTCCAGTTGTGTCGGTTACGCCGCCGCCAACGCCTGGCCGACGCCTCGATGTCCCGGCAGACCGGTCCGGGCAGTGGATCGCGACCCCGCTTGAACCGAAATCCAGCGAGGGTCGCGCGGCGAACGCGGCCGTGTGGAGGTCTGGCGATGGTCGCACCCAAGCGGCACGCGGCGCAGGTCGAGCAGGTTGTCAAGCCGGCGGGCGCGTCGGAGCGTGAGCCGACGGTTGGCTCGGGCACGGGCCTGGCCTACAGCGTCGCCGCCACGCTCGAGGAGGTGCAGGCGGCCTGGGGGCTGGTCTACAGCGCCTACCGGCACACCGGCCTGATCGCGCCCAACCCTCTTTCGATCCACACCCAGCCCCAGGCCGTGGGCGGCGAGACGATGGTCGTGCTGGGGCGCATCGGGTCGGTCACCGTCTCGACGCTCAGCGCCTACGGCGATGGCGAGCAGGGCCCTGCCCTTGGACGGCGTCTATGGCGAGGAACTGGCCGAGCGCCGCAGCGCCGGACGCCGTCTGGCCGAGGCGGGGCTCTTCGCCGATCGCCGCGCCAAGCTTGCCCGGTCGGCCGACAGCCTCTTCGAGCTGATGCGCTACGTCGTGTTCTTCGCCCTCCACCATGGCGCCGATGATCTGATGATCGGCGTGCATCCGCGCCACGCGCCCTTCTATCGGCGTTTCCTCGGGTTCGAGGTGTGCGGCGAAGAGAAGAATTACACCGTCGTCAACGACAACCCGGTGGTGCTCATGGCCATGGACCTGGCGGCGCGCTTCACCGAGACACCGCGCCGACGCGGCATCGCCTTCTTCGAACAGCATGCCCTGGGTCCCGAGGCCTTCGCCGAGCGCTACCGCTTCCCTCCCGAGGAGGTCGCCGCCTCGGACATCGGCGCGTTCCTGCGCCACAAGGGTGACGGCAAGGCGAGCCGGGACCCGCAACCGGGGATTGGCCCGAGCTCCCTTTAGCGGCGACGACGATTCGCTGGCCGCGCTGGAAGCCGAGGGCAGCGCCTGGCGCGACGCCGGCCTGGCGGCAGACGCCTTCCACCTGGGGTTTGCGGCGATCGGACGGGGAGGCGGCGTCCGCAGGCGCGGCCTAGCGCCGACCCGGCTCGTATCGGCCAGGACTGATCACACCCCCCGGGTCCAGCGTCTGCTTGATCTGCCCCACGACGTCCCAGAACACGGTTGAGCCTCGCGCCAGCTTCGCGTGGCCACGCGGCCCGACACGGTACGGGACGTAGCCGTGATCCATCAGCGTCCGGCCCAGCACATCGTGACACGCCGCCGCCCGGCGCGCTTCGGCCTGCTCGCGCGCATCGAAGCAGAGGTTGGTCACGGCGATCATGGCGCGTTCGGAGATCATGGTGAACGTGACCATCGTCTCGAAGCCGTGGCTGGCGTAGATCGGCTCGATCAGGTCGAGCAATCGCCGGGCGTCGTCGCCGGTCAGCGGCAGCACGGGTGAGCTCCACATGATGCCGGCATGCGCCTCGAGCGGATCGGTCACCGGCAATTCGACCTCACCGCGCACGCGCCACAGCGTCCCGGCCATCGACTCGATCGTCGGCTCGCCCTTGAGCAGCCGGTACAGCGGATCGACCGTCGCCAGGTTCTGCCGCAGCGTCGCGCCGGCCCCGAGACGCCCCAGCAGGTGGCCGACGCGGTGGGCCAGGGCCATGCGGCGATCGTTCAGCAGCACCGTGCGATAGCCGCGCAAGGCCCGGCGCACCGCCCGGGCCGTGGCGCGGACGGTGCCCCGCGTGCCGGTGATTGTCCCGCAGCCGGTCCAGGCGTCGATGCCGTACTCCTGGCACAGGCTTCGGCGCAGCTCCGCCGGCAGGGGCGTGCGCCCGCCGGCCTGCTGCCAGGGGTAGCGTGTGCGCGCCGAGAGCAGGCGCAGGTCGTTGCCGATGTGGACCGCGCTCTGCAGCAGCCCCGCCATGCGCAGCGGCGCCAGGCGCTCGATGAGCCCGGGCAGGGCGTCGGGATCGGGGCTGGAGAAGAAGAACGCGGCGAACGCCTCCGGGGCCGGCATCAGCCACAGGCCGATGCGTGTCACGATCCCGAAGTTGGACTGCGAGAAGAGCCCGTCGAGCTCCGGGCCGACCCCGTGGCGATAGGCGCGATGGGCCCGGGCCTGCTCGTAGTGGCCCAGGCCGGTGTTCAGGACGCGACCGTCGCCCAGGACCACCTGCATGCCGCAGGCGGTGGCGCTGTGGTCCCCGTAGCGCGTGTGCCCGAAGCCGCGGTCCATCGTGTTGCCGACCAGGCTGGCCTCGGGCCCGGCGCCGGTGCTGTCCATCCACCACTGGGGCGCCTCGCGCTGAAGATGGTGCCAGAGCTGGCCCTGGCTAACGCCGGGCTCGATCACGACGTAGCCCAGGCGCCGGTTCAGTTCCAGGATCCGGTTCATCCGCCCCAGGTCCACGATCACCTGCCCGGCCGTCGGCGGGCAGGCATCGCCGTAGCCCCAGTTGCACCCGCGCGAGATGGGGTAGAGCGCCAGGCCGCACGTACCCGCCAGCTCGACCAGGCGCTGGACCTCGTCGGTGCTCCCCGGCCGCACGACGGCCCGGGGCATGGTCGCCGCCGCGCTGGAGCTGCGGGCGTAGCGGTGCCGGGTCGCCTCGTCGCTGGCGACGTGGTCGGGGCCGACGATCGCCTGGAGGCGCTGCCCGAGCTCGAACGGCAACAAATCGTCGTTGACTGGGTCCGATAAGTCCATTAAGATCGCGTCTTCTGATGGCGGCCGCGTCTTCTGCGGCTGTTCCGGCCGCGGGAGGGGAGTGCACAGCGACGGGAGACCCGCAGGTTCTCTGCCCTTGCGTTGCGCCGGGCCACCTCGACGGGGTGATTTCGTCGTGCGCGCGTATCACCGCCGCACGTCTTGATGGCTAACCCGCCGCCTCCGGCTTCATCGGAGACCGCGGCATTCGAGCATCGACCTGTTTCATCGTCAGTTGGTGGGCCTCGGCCAGGGACTGGCCGCGCGCGCCCTTTCATTCGAACCCCTGTTCAGGGAGGACCTTTGCATGCTGTTATTCCAGGAGGCTCCACAGACGTCCGTCGTCGCCGCCGGACCGTCCGTGTCCCGCCGCCGCCAGCGAACGATCCGCGTCGCGTCGACCCTGCCTGAGGCGGTCGAGGCCTGGCGGATGGTCTACCAGCGTTACCTCGCCACGGGCCTGATCGCGGCCAATCCTTACCGCCTTCACACCGCCGCCGAGGCCGTCAGCCCCGGGACGACGACCATCTGCGAGCATCGCGGCCAGAAGCTGCGCCGCACCATCAGTTGCTACCTGGACTCGCGTCGGGGCGTGCCGCTGGACGCCGTCTACCCGACCGCGCTGGCGCAGGCCCGCGCCCGGGGCGAGCGGCTGGGCGAGATCGGGTTGCTCGCCGAGTGCCCCGCAGCCGGCGATGCGTCGGCCACGCGAATCCAGGACCTGTTCGCCTTCATGCGCTACCCCATCTATGCCCTCTACCACCAGGGCGCCAGCCAGGTCGTCATCGGCGTCCACCCCCGCCACGCCCGCTTCTACGAGCGCCTGCTGGGCTTCGAGATCGCTGGACCGGTCGTCAGCTACCCGCGCCTGCTGGACCGCGACGTCGTGCTGCTGCGCTTCGACACCGCCCGCCTCGACGCCACCGACCCGGCCCCGCGCGGCCTGGGCTACTGGCGCCGTCACCGGCTGGGGCCCGAGGCCTTCGCCGGCCGCTGCCGGTTCGATCCGGCCGACGTCGCCGCCAGCCCCCTGGCGGGCTACCTGGGCTGGCTTCAGGCCGAGAATCACCCCGTGGCTCCAGGCGGGCCGCGGGCCGACGGCGTTCACGGTGATTGGTTTGACCTTCTGCCCCAGCGAGCCGACCGAGTTCGTAAAGACTTGGCGATGAAACTCCTGCACCCGCGCCGCCCCCTCCGGGGTCGCGGCCATGGCCTGCTCGCCAGGAGTTAACGCGCCGTCCAAGGCCACCACCGCCGCGCCTTCGCCCAGGACCACTGGCAAGCACTTGGGCGTGTAGCCCGTCCGCGGCTGCCCAAGCGCGCTGGCGGCCCGGGCCACCGGCTGCGCCATGGTTAACGGGGCCTCTGACATGGGTGCGAACATCCTTGAGCTTGAGCGTTGCCGCTCGTTCGATCATCCCCGGTGCGTGTGCGCACGAAAAAACCGGCGTGTTTCAACACCAAAAGGTGATGAATCAAGCCGGTTTACTCTCTGACAGGCCTCCCGGCGTATCGCCGGGCTGCCCTTCATCCAGTCTTCCGACCGTCGGAGCTGAGCGCTGCTGCGACTGTGCTCCGTTGGCTATCTTGATTCTAGCGCACCGGATCGGCAAGGCAAGGGGCGTTCGTAAACCGGCGTTTCTCAGTGCTTTTACCGACAACCCTCGCCGACGGCTACAAACCCGTCGATTGCGGCAGCGGCGATGCGCATGGCAGAATCCTGCGCATCGCTTGAGCACATACACGCGTCATGACGCAGCCGAGGCTGCTTCAACCTCGATGTGTCGCGGGCTGAGCAGGCGGTAGCGCACGCCGCGCCAACAGATCGACGTGCTCAGCCAGCTGCGCAGGCTGTTGAGCACCAGCAGCGGTGTGATAAGAGGCGCCATAACGGCGAGGCGGAATCGCAGCCTGCGGTCCACGAGTTCCGGCCGCACCCGTTGGACGGCGCGGACGATGCCCAGTTCGTAGCCGATTCGTCCGCCGAGGACCAACGTGAGCCCAATGAGGCCGAGCGTCGCCCACGCCACCGAGCCCGTAACGAACCCCGCGACGCCGACGGCGACCCACGCCAGAACGACGGCAAGGGTGAGTGCTTCACCGATGAAGACGTCGCGCCACATCCGCGGGTGGTAAACGCGGCAGATCACCGTCTGCCGGTTGGTCCATTCGATGACCTGGCGCAAGCCCAGGTCCTCCGGCGACTCGACCAGGGCTTGCGGGACGAAGTAAATGCCGTGGCCCGCCTGCCGGACGGCATCGGTCAGCCCCAGATCATCGCTTAGGGCCTGGCGCCAGTACGCCGCCACACCGCATGTCTCGAACACGTCGCGACGGATCGCCATCGCCCCGCCCCAAGCGTAGCCGCAGTTTGGATCGGTCAACATGCCCAGCCCCGCCGCATTCCAGGCGGCGCGCAGCCAACTCGCCCACGGCGCTCCTGCGGCCGGACGATACCAGCGGAAGCCCGTGGTCACGCCGATATCCCGACTGCTCAAGGGCTCAACCAGGCGTCTGAGCAGCCCGCGATCCGGCCGGGCATCGGCGTCGAGGAACACGTACACCTGTTCGTCCTCACGCACCTCCGCCAGGGCCCGAAGCTGGTTGCTGATCTTTCGCGAGCACCCGGGCAGCGGTTCGGCCACGACGAGTTGCGCTCTATCCGGCTGCCGGGCCACGAGCGGCTCAACCACCGCCCGCGCCGGATCCTCCGCATCGCCCAGCGCAAAGATCACCCTGTATTGCGGGTAATCCTGATCGAGCACGGGCGCGAGGTTCGCCTCCAGCTCTTTCCGCTCATCCACCGACGCCTTGCAAGGCAAAA
>SLDI01000561.1:0-3715 GCA_007125385.1 Phycisphaeraceae bacterium
GTCATCGACTCGCGGGACTCGAACTTCTCGTCAACGGTGATCGACATGGTGTTCCCGTACGGTGGTGCGAGGTGGCGGGGGCGGGGGCGCTGGCTTCCGGGGGTCAGCTGAAGGCCAGGCCGCCGTCGCGGGCCTCGTCGAGCAGACGCTTGGTGTTCCTCGCCGTATCCTCGGTCGCGCGGGCCGTGCGCTGCTCGGCGTCGCCGGCCACGCCGATGGCGTGCGCCGCCACGGGGCTGAACGTGCCGCGCACCTGGATCGTCCGCTCGGCCACGTCGCGGAGGTTGCCGATGATGCCCTCAAAGTCCCGCAGAAAGTCACGCGGCGACTTCAGCCCGTTGGGTGCGTCAACGTCGTCACCCACCGACTCACGCGCCCGCCTGGCGTCCTCGATCGCCTTCTGCCACTGGCGTCGTGCCTCCTCGATGGCCCGGGCGGTATCGTCCAACTCCCGCTCGTGGGCCTGGTCGATGTCGCTCAACCGGTCGGCGTGTTGCTGGAGCAGGACGTCCAGCGTGCCCTCAAGGTCGCGCTCCGCCTGCTGGATCCGCCGGTCCCGCTCCCGGGCGATCTCGCGCTCCTCCTGCCGCCGTCGTCGCTGCTCGCCGTGCTGGGCGTCTACGAACTGCTGGTCGATCTCGCGCAGACGGGCGTCGAGGTCCATCGACTCATCGAACGCCGCCTTCGTGTGTGCGGCAGCCCGACGTCCGAGGTAGACGACGGCGTTCCACGTTTCGGTGGCATCGCCGCGCACGTCGTTCCAGAGATTGGCGAAGAACGACCGCGTGTTCGCCCACGCCCGCTCGATGTGGTACAGCGCCCGGGCCAGCAGGCGCAGCGAGCCGAACCATGCATCGGCCGACAGACGCAGGAACTCGTGCTTGAAGTCGGTCCACCGGTCCTGAAGCCACTTCGTACCCTTGAGCCACTGCTTGCGCAGCGTCAGCCAGAGGATGCGACCAGCGAGCACGATGTCGCCCGCGGCCAGCGCGTCGCCGATGCCGCGGAAGGCGCGGGTCGCCACGTCCCGGAGCTGCTCGAATCGCTCGCCAAGCCACGCCAGCGCCTTGCCGCCGGCGTCCGTGGCGTGGATGAGGTAGGCACCGAGGGCGCCCACCGCCACGATCACGAGGCCGATCGGCGTGACCAGCGCTGCCACGGCCGCCTTGAGCAGCACGAACCCCTTCACCACGCCCGCGACGATGGCGGCCAGGCCACCGACGGCGATGCCGGCGAGGGAGATGGCAGCGCCCAGCCCGATCAGCGCCACGCCCGCGGCGGTAATGATGGCACCCACCTTCGCCACCCACACCACCAGGTGGCGGTTGGCCTTGATCCAGGCCGACGCCTTGACCACCGCCTCCGTGAACCGCTCGACCAGGTCGCCGACCACGGGCGCCAGCGCCGAGCCGATGGTGAACGTCGCGCGCTGGAGCACGCGGCGCAGAATGTTCATCCGGTCGGTGAACTTCGCCGCCTCGGCCGCGGCCTCGGTGGAGATGGTCAGGCCGAGTTCGCGGGCCTGGTCGCGCAGGGCCTCGATGCCCTCGGCGCCCTGCGACAGCAGGGGCAGGAGTTGCTGGCCCGCCCCGCCGAGCAGCTGCATGGCCAGCCCCGCCCGGCGCGTCGGATCCTCAATGCGCGACAGCGCCTCGGCCACGGCGATGAACTGCTCCTCGGGCGAGAGGTCACGCAGTGTTTCGTAGGAGAGGCCGACGCCTTCGAGGTTGTCCTTCGCCCGCGACAGGCCACGCTCGGCGTTGCGCAGCACCTGCTGGAAGCCACGGATGCCCGACTCGAGCGTCGCCACATCCGAGCCCGACTGCTCGGCCGCGAAGCCGAGCTCACTCAGGGTTTCGACATTGAAGCCCGTCCGCGCCGCCATCTTGTCGAACTGGTCGCCCATCCGGCCGAACTGCCGCGTCGCGGCCACCAGCGGTGCGGTGATCGCAGCGCCCAGGCCGGCGAGGCGCGTGCCGATGCGCCGCACCTGCTGACCGAAGCTCTGCAGCCGGCGCTGCGCCGCCCGCAGGCCGCGTGTGAGCCTGTCCTCTACGCCGAGTTCAACGTAGGCCCGGCCGGCTCTGATCTGGCGTCCGCGTGCCATGAGTCTCTACCTGTGCAGGTTGCCCTTGACCGAATCCCGCCACAGCGCCGGGAACTTGTCCGCCTCCTTCTCCAGCGCCGGGCCCATATAAGGATGTCCCCTGTACCGACGCGTGACGCGCTTGCCCGTGCGGTAGTCGCGCGTGGTGACGCGTCCGCCGAACTCGAGCACCTCCGGCACGGTCGTATTGCCATACTCACTGCGCTGGTTCAGCGGCGCCGGCCCGATGACGACGGTGTCGCGGTCGCTATTCCGGGGGTAGCCGAAGAAGATGAACCGCCGCAGCAGGCCGGTGTGCGAGCTCGGCGGCTCGCCCGGGCGCGCGCTTCGCCGGCGCGGGCGGATCAGGCTCCGCGCCCGCTGACGCACAAACGCGCCCGCCTTGCTCAGCACGCTCCGCCGGGCGCGATCCACGGCCCGCTTGACACGCGGGCGGTCGAAGAACATCTGCGGTGTGATGCGGATCACACGCACTGCTTTCGCATGGACGCCGGCAGCGCCTTGACCAGATGCGGCCAACGAGTACGACGATCCTTCCGGGGGCGGTGCCACTCGTGCCAGGTGCGGATGATCAGACGCTTGTGCCGGCCCTCGATGACGTACAGGGCGCACAGCCAGTCGGCCTCGGCCGGGTGGTGCTTGCCACGGCGGTTGTCGAGCCAGACGACGTGGCCGATCGGTGATCGACGCAGCCGCTTCTGCCAGCCGGCTTCATGGGTTCGAAGGATCATGGTGTCGCCCACCATCGAGACGGCCGAGGCCGACTTCAACGTGCTCGGGATCCAGATGCGCGGCTACCACGACTTTGGAGTCGCGAAGCAGGACGCGTGCGCCACCCGAGGGGCAAAAGTAGAGTTCGCCTGGTGGCGGGGGGAGGTGCGGGCGGCGTGAGCGGCGCGGCACGCCGGTGCTGCCCGCCGACGCGCTGGCGACTCCCGAACGTGACGCCCAAGCCTTCTCGCGGGTAACGCCCGAGGACACGGCTTTACCCGTGAGAAAGCCATTCCGTCAGCCGGGGTGGTGTGCGGGCGATCGCTTAGCAGATGGAGCCGAGGTGTGAGCCTCCCCCGTTTGGACGGGGGCGGGGGTTCGCATGTTACGCGGCCGGGTGCGGGGCTTCGTAGACCGCGGGACCGCCGCGACCGGCCCAAGGTGAGATCGTCTGCGAAGAGCGGATCGGAGGGCTGCTCAAGCATTACTACCGCAAAGCGGCCTGAGCCGTGCGGACTGCGGCGCGACCGGCGACGCAGGACGGGGCGCGATCCGTCTGCGCCCACGCCGCCACAGCCGCCGTTTCGCACCCCGACCCGGGTTCCCCGGACCCCATTCTTCATGACAACCTCTGTCTCCACGCCGCTCATCATACCGTTGTCACGCCGTCACTTGCCGACGACAGAGTGTTTGAACAGGGCGGCTCACGCCCAGCGTCTGGAGCACCTGCCCGAGCGACTGGCCGGCGTTGAGCAGCCGGTCCGCTTCCTGAAGTTTTTCGACGATCTGCTTGGGACTGTGACGAACACGCTTCTTGCCTGACATCGGATTCTCCTTGGCCATGGTGACCAGTAGAGACTCTCATTCAGGCTGGATCAAGTTTTCCCAGGCAGGCCA
>SLDI01000717.1:0-3701 GCA_007125385.1 Phycisphaeraceae bacterium
CGGTGCGCCTGGGCACTGGCGGACAAGCCGCCAGTGGCACCCAACGCCGTAAACTATTCGGCGAAGGCTCGCGCGGTATCACTCGCCGCCGCCGGTGACGATCCACCGGCGGGGCATCGCGTCGATCGCGTCGTCGCTCAGCCAGGCCTCGAACCAGGCCAGGGCCTCGCGGCGGATGTCGACCAGGGCCGGGCTGGGCGTGGCGGTGAGCGTCATGTGATCCTCGTCGGGCAGGACGATCAGGTGGCCCGGGCCCTGCATCGCCTGGCGCAGGGCCAGGCTGTGGCCGACGGGCACGTGGCGGTCGCCCCGGCCGTGGATCAGCAGCACCGCGGCGCGGGTTGAGGCCAGCGCGGCGGCCGTGTCGCTCGAGGCCGGGTCGATCCCGGTGCGGGCGCGCGTGGCGGAGACGGCCGACTGGATCATCCCCTCGGGCAGCAGCGGGCCGACGGGCCCGAGCACCGCCCGGCCGAAGTCCGAGACCGCCTGGCGCATGTTCGCGAACGGCGCCAGGGCGATCACGGCCGCGACCCGGTCGTCCAGGCCCGCCAGTTGAATCGCCGTCGAGCCGCCGAAGCTGATGCCAAAGACGCCGACGGGCCCGACGAGCAGGTCGCGGTCCTCCAGGGCGTCGAGGACCTGCACCAGGTCGCGCGACTCGCGCACGCCGTAGCTGATCTGGCTGCCGGTGGAGCGCCCGTGGCCGCGCATGTCCACGAGCACCGCGCGGTAGCCGGCCCCGGCGAAGATGCGGGCCCAGATCGCCGGCAGCGAGTCCTTGTTGCCGAACAGCCCGTGCAGGACGATGACGGTGCCGCGCGGCTCGGTCTCGGCCTGCTGCTGCGAGGCGTAGACGAGGTGGAAGCGATACCGCCCGGCCCGCTCGGCGCTGGGCTCGGCGCGGACGCCGAGCATCGGGCTCGACGCCGGGTCCAGCACCCGCACCGCCAGCGACGCCAGCGGCGGGCCGACCGTCACGCGAAACCGCTGCTCAGGCTCGCGGCCGAGCTCGACCTCGGGCATCGCCTGGAGCTCGTCGAGCGTGACGCCGGCGTTGGGCGCCTTGACGATCACGCCGGCGAGCTGCGCCGCGCACCCGGCAGCCGCCAGCGGCATCGCGGCGATCACCACACCCAGACACATCCAGAGAATCGTGCGTCGCATCCATGCAGCCTCGGCCCCCAACCACGAATCCATTCGGCCCGGCACACGCCATCCTCGGGGCCTCGGTCGATCGGAAAAGGGGGCAGTGGGCAGTCTGCAGTCTGCCCCCTCCCCCCTGCCCTCTTCCTCCTACACGCCCGTGTGTCCGAACCCGCCTTCGCCGCGCGCCGTCTCGGGCAGTTGCTCAACCTCCTGCCAGACGCCGCGCACCACCGGGGCGACGACGAGCTGGGCGATGCGCATGGCCCGCTCGACGACGAACGGCTCGCCGCCGAGGTTGATCAGCGCGACCTTGACCTCGCCGCGGTAGTCGGCGTCGATGGTGCCCGGGGCGTTGGGCACGGTCACGCCGTGCTTGACCGCCAGGCCGGAGCGAGGCCGGATCTGCGCTTCGTGGTCCGCCGGCAGGGCGATGCTCAGCCCGGTCGGGATCAGCGCGATCGCCCCGGGCGCCAGCGGCACGGGCGCCTTGACGGCGGCGTACAGGTCCATGCCCGCGGCCTGGTCCGACGCGTAGGCGGGCAGGGGCAGGTCCGCGCCGTGAGGCAGGCGTCGAACCGCGATCGTCAGCTCGGTTGGCGTGGCGAGTCGTGACACGGCGGGGGCAGTATACAGGCGATCCCCCAGGCCCGCGAGGGGGCCCACCCGGCGTGAGGAGAAATCGCGATAGTTTGTAAGTTCCTTTAGATTAGGCGATTAGAATATGGTGCCGGGGCTCGCCGTGGGTGACCTCGGTCGGTGCCACACCTTCCAAGATTCTCAAGCTGACCGATTGCAGACCCCCTCCCCTCGGGAGGGGGCAGGGGGAGCGGGTCACCTGCCACCGTGCGGCTGCACTGCCGCGGTCCATCGACTGCAACAAGGCGTGGCTGAAACGGCCACGCAAGACGCGAGGAAGCACCCTCCCCCAGCCCCTCGCGGAGGCAGGCGGGCCGGAATCGGTCAGTTTGACTAAGATTGGATGGTGCAACGCCTTGCCGGAGGCACCCTCATGAGCCAGTTCGACCGCGACCAGCCGGTGACGGACCAGGAGATACTGGAGATGGCGCCGGAGGAGGCGATCCGCTTCCTCATCGAGTCGCAGGGCCTGACCGAGGCCGAGGCCCGGGAGGCGTACGAGGCGATCGTTGCCCGGGCCGAGGAGGACGACGAGGCCGGGCCGCAGTGACCGACGCCCTCAGCGCCTTGCTCCTGGCTTCGTGGCCGGCCGCTCACCGCGCCGTGTAGCCGCCGTCGATCACCAGCGCCGAGCCGGTGACGAACTTCGACTCGTCCGAGGCAAGGTAGAGCACGGCATGGGCGATGTCGTCCGGTTCGCCGATGTGGCCGAGCGGGTGCTTGGCCGCGATGCGCTGGCGAAAGGCCTCGACGCCGTCGGGATCCTCGCGGCCGATCTGCTCGACCATGGGCGTCCAGATGTAGGCCGGGTGAATGGAGTTGACGCGGATGTTGTCCGCGGCGTAGAGCAGGGCGTCGGTTCGGGTCATCATCCAGACGGCCGCCTTGGAGGCGTGGTAGGGCGGCAGGTCGGGGGCCCCGACCAGGCCGTAGATCGACGAGAGATTAACGATGCTGCCCCCGCCGCGCCGTCTCATGTGGGCGATGGCGTGCTTGGTGCACAGGAACACGCCCTTGACGTTGACGTCCATGACGCGGTCCCACTCGGCCTGGGGGATCTCGTCCGTGGGCCGGTTGATGCCGCTGATGCCGGCATTGTTCACGAGGATGTCCAGCCCGCCGAAGCGGCCCGCGGCGGCGTCGATCACCTGCTGGAGCTGATCCTCGTCCGTGACGTCCAGGTGCCAGTACTCGGCCTCGCCTCCGGCCTCGCGAATGGCCTCGGCGGTGGCCCGGCCGGGCTCGTCGTTGACGTCGGTCACCGCCACGCTCGCCCCTTCACGCCCCAGCATCAGGCACGTGGCGTGCCCCAGGCCCAGCGATCCGCCCGTGACCAGCGCAACCCTGCTCGCAACGCGCCCCATGGCTGCATCCTCCGCCGCGACGCCGCCCCTGCCCGGGCATTGATAGCGTCGCGGCGCGGCGGCAGCCACGGCCGGTGTGAAAAAATCGCGTCGTCGCGCAAAGGACGGGACGAAGGAGATCGTGGGGCGTAGGCCCGCTTCAAACCGCTACAGCAGCCCCAGTTGCAGCCGCGCCGCCTCGCTCATCCGCTCCTGCGACCATGGCGGGTCGAACGTCAGCTCGACCGTGCACTTGCCCACCTCCGGCACCGTCTCGACGGCCCGGCGGACCTCCAGCGGCAGCTCCTGCGCCACCGGGCAGGCGGGCGAGGTCAGCGTCATCGTGACCTTGACGTTCTTGTTGTCGTCGATCGTCACGTCGTAGATCAGGCCCAGCTCGTGGATGTTGACGGGGATCTCGGGGTCGTAGACCTCCTGGATCGCGGCGATGACCTTGTCCTTGAGCGAGCCGGCCCCGCCCGCGGCGGCGCTGGCGATCGACTCGGCGAGCTGCTCCTCGCGTTGCCGGCGCTCAGCCTCGGCGCGGGCGACGGGGTCGGTGGCGTCCGCGCTGGC
>SLDI01000269.1:0-3698 GCA_007125385.1 Phycisphaeraceae bacterium
CATGTCGCCGTGGCGATCCGGCTACTGGACACGCTGACGGCGATCGCGCCGCGGACGCGGACGAAATCCCACGCCGAGGCGCTGCGAGCCCACGCCGATGAAGTGCTCGCAGGTGCCCTCGAGGCGACTCCAGTCGACAGCGATCGCGCCGCGCTGACGGCTCGCCATGCCGCCGCACGCCAAGCGCTCGAAGCCGCCGTCGCCGTGCCGGAGCTAGTCTAAGCCCCCCGCTGCCGCTGGGAGGGCCTGCTCAGAGACCGCTCGGGGACGCTTGACTGTTCTAGTCCGCTCGCGCGTGATCGAGTGAACGCCGCGACCCCGCGCGACAAAACTTCGCAGAATGGACGGTTACAGTGCGTCACCGCACAGACGGTATTTGCTTGGGGTCGCTAGTCTTTCCCCGTCAATCCCGACACAAACCGAAGGCGAGCACATCATGGAAAACACCAACACGATGCAATCGAAAAACCAGGGAAAGCCCGGAAACGGGCAGGGCAAACACGAACAGGTCGAGCGCGTAGCCGATGGCGCCCACGAAACGGTGGACAAGATCGCCGACGCCACCCATAGCGCAGCGGATGCGATCAGCGAGAAGGGTGGGCAACTGCAAGATCTCCAGGAGGAATGGATGGAGAATGCCCGGGAGTACATCAATAAGAACCCGGTGAAGTCGGTGGGTATCGCGATCGCTGGCGGCTTTTTGTTGAGCCGCCTGTTGAGCGGTCGCTAGAGCGGCTGCCCTGATGGACACATCCTCCAACTCCCCTGGCACCCCGGAGCATCGCCCCGGGGTGCTGCAAGACGTCCGTGCCCTGGCCCGCGAGTTGCGCGGGCTGTTCCATGACCAGGTGGGTCTCGCTGCGCTGGAGACTCGTCAGGCCGGCGAAAGCCTCGTCTGGATGATCACGCTGGGCGCGGTGGTCGGCGGTTTGCTACTCAGCGCGTGGCTGGGCCTCCTGGCCGCGGTCGTGCTGACGCTGATTGAACGCGGTGTCATGACCAGCCCCAGCGCGGCGCTACTGTTGGCGGTGGGCGCCAATCTGCTGCTGGCGGTGATCCTTGGCTGGGCGATCCGCCGCCAACGCCATCATCTGCAGTTCCCTGCCACTGTGCGCAGCCTGACACCCGATGCGGAGAAATCATCATGACCCGTAACGCACCCCCCTCCGAATCGCTGGCGGCACGCATCGACGATGCCGAGCGGCGTGTGCTCGCGCGCCGGCGATCGGTCGGTGCGCAGGGCACCAAGCTGCGCCACCGTATCCATGAACGGCTGACTTCCCCGGCGCTGTTGGGTTCGGCTGCCGGCCTGGGCTTTCTGCTCGGACATCGCAGCGGAGGCTCGGATTCCGGCCGTTCATGGTTGCGGATCGCGGTGGGTTCAATGCCCTGGGTGAGTTCGATGCCTTGGATGCGTACCTTGTTCACCACCGAGAATCCCGGGGCACCGACGGGGGTCTCGTCTTCCTTCGAGTCCTCGGGATAACCCCCGCAACCGATGAATCCTGGTCGCGTTCCTGCGGGTCCTGTGGCCGCCCCGGCTCGATTGTCCAGTCAACCCCGACCACCTCTCTATTGCACCTGCTCTTCGGTGGGTAGGGTGCATCGAATTCTCCTGATTGTTCTGGTGTCAGTGCTCGCAGCACTGTCAATGTGGTCCGCCGCTCTGGCCCGGGAGGATGAGGGACCTGGACTTTTCGCATTCGAGGTGTCGGCGATCAACGAGGGGCTGCCGGCGCTGGAATCGCCGCTACGGCTCGACACGCCACGCGCCGCACTAGAGTCCTTTCTCGCGGCAATCGACCAGCGTGAGTATGCCCGCGCCGCACGGGCGCTCAATTTAAGTGCCATTGATCCCGAGGAGCAGGCCAGCCGGGGGCCGGACCTCGCCTTGAAACTCGCCTTCCTGCTGCGTCGCCACAACCTGATTGACTGGGCCGATATGCCCGACCAGCCGGACGCTCGCGTATTGCCTGACGTGCAGCAGTCGTTCGGCCCCTACAGCCGGCGATCGGTGGATCTGGGAGAAGTGGACGTCGACGGACGCGCCACGCCCATCAGCCTTCAGCGATTCCACACCGACGACAGCGAGGCGGTCTGGCTGTTCTCGCCCTTTGTGGTGGAACGCATAGACGCCATGTATGCCGACAGCCCGCTCGGAATTTTCGTCCCTTGGATGCCATTGAAGGAGCGGGTGCACACGGTCGGGCAGCCCTCTGCCTGGGAATGGCTGACGGCGGCCATTCTGCTGGCGTTCAGCCTGCTGCTGTGGTTCGGCCTTTATTACCTGACACGCGCGCTGGCGCAACGGGTGCCATCGCGCTGGACGCTGGCGGCAAGACAGATCGCCTTGCCTCTGGCCACCGTGTTGGCGGCGCTCGCGTTCCGCTTTGGCGCGGTCCATCTGGTTCTGCTGACCGGCCCTGTCGTCTCCAATCTCGGCATCGCGTCGGAGATGGTCGCCCTGATTGCCGGAGCATGGTTATTGCTGAGCACGGTATCCGCCGTGACGCTGACCCTCAGCGTGCGCTACATCGTGCCGCTTTCGTCGGAAAACCCCGAGAACCGCCGCACCAAGACCACCGTATACGTGGTGCGGCGAGTGGCCGTGGTGGTGGTCGCTCTCCTGAGCGTCGGCTACGTGTTGCTGAAGACCGGTGTGTTCGAAAACTTCGGCCTCTCCGTTCTGGCATCCGTGGGTGCCATGGGTATCCTTGTGGCGGTCGCCGCACGCCCCTTGCTGGGTAATATGGTTGCCGGACTACAGATTGCCCTTACCGAGCCGTTGCGCATCGGCGACGTGATCGTCTACGACGACCACTGGGCAACAGTGGAGGATATTTCGTTCGCCCATACGGTCCTGCGGACTTGGAGGGACACGCGCCTTATTGTTCCGCACGAGCATTTTCTGTCGCGGCCATTCGAGAACTGTTCGAAAGAAGGCGAGGCGGTAGGGCGCATCGTGAAGATCCCGGTCGACTACCGCATCGACGTCGAACAGGTCAGGCGCAAGGTCGAGGAGATCGTCGCGGGCGACACGCGCTCCACCGGGGAGCCGCCATTGGTCGAGATGGTCGAGGTCAACGGGGAAGCAGCCGTTCTTTGGATCTGGATTTCGGGTACGACGGCGTTCACCTCCTGGTATCTCCACAACCATGTCCGGGAGCAAGTGGTGGCGTTCCTGAAGGAGCTGGACGGCGGCGCCTACCTGCCGCGGAGGCGGCACATTCTCCTGTCAGGAAGCGAGGACGAAGCTGGGCCGGAACCTCTGGATCGGACCAATGTAACCCCTTGAATGCAAGATCCTTACACTCCGTTCTGGCTGGCTTCTTGGGGCTTGAAGACCCATTGCGACCGAGTGCTGCAGTCGGCGGCGGAACGTATGGTGGGCTGCGTGCGCGCTTCGGACACGGTCTGCCGTTACGGCGGTGACGAGTTCGTGATTCTGCTGACCGAAATCAAGCGACCGCAGGATGCCGCCTTCGCCGCCGAGAAGCTGCATGCCGCGTTCGTCGAGCCGCTCGCGATCGACGGGCTCAGGCTCCATGTCGCCCTGAGCATCGGCATCAGCATCTATATAAGCGGCAGGCAGTTCGAGGCCGAGATCAACCGTCACGGCGCCTTGCTCGGCCTGATGCTGCGCTACAGCCAGGCCCTGATCACGCAGATGGCGCAAACGGCCGTGTGCAATCGCCACC
>SLDI01000670.1:0-3695 GCA_007125385.1 Phycisphaeraceae bacterium
AGGGGCAGGGGGAGGGTGCCCCCGACAACCCTGCGGCGCCCACCACCCTCACTACCCCCGCCACCGCGGACACCCCCACGCTCACCATCCCCGACCCCATCGCCCCCCGCCTCGCCGCCGCCGCCGACCGCCCCGCCCAGGCCACGCTCACCCGCGCCGCCGAGGCCGGCAACGCCCGCTATCGCCAGATTCAGCAGCAGATCGACCAGTGGGCGGACGACAAGGTTGCAGCCGCGGAGCTGGAGTTGGACACTGTCCGGCGCGAGCTGCGGGCCGCCCGCCGCGACGCCGACCTGGCCGAGACCGTCCAGGCCCAGCAGGCCGCCGCCGAGCGCGTCGGGCAGCTCGAAAAGCAGCGCCGCCGGGCGCGCAACCGCATCGACGACGTGGAGGAGGAGATCGAGCAGCAGCGCCGCGAGCTCCTCCGCCAGCTCCAGGCCCGCTGCCAGCAGCAGCAGTTCCGGGAAACCCTGTTCACCATCCGCTTCGAGGCGGTATAGACCCTATGACGACAACCGATTCCACCACATCCACCGGCACGGCAACCTCGCCCACCCCCGCCACACCCGCCGCCAGCGTCACCGAGTCCCGCTTCGCCGCGCTCAAGGCCAAGCTGCGCGAGCTCTTCGAGCTGGACAAGTCCGACCTGGACTTTGGCATGTACCGCATCATGTCGGCCAAGAACGAGGAGGTCACCGCCTTCCTCGATCGCCAGCTCCGCGACGTCGTCCGCGAGACTCTCGCCGCCCACGGTGCCGGGGCCACCGAGCAGGTCCAGGCCGAGCTCGACGAGGCGATCGAACAGGCCCGCAAGCTGGGCGCGGACCCTGACACGCTACCCGCCGTCCAGGCGCTGCGCGAGAAGCTCGAATCCGCCGGCGGCGCGTCGGCGGCCGAGCTCGAAGCCGACATCTACAACCACCTGCTCGCGTTCTTCAGCCGCTACTACGACGAGGGCGATTTCATTTCCCGCCGGCGGTACAAGGGCGACACCTACGCCATCCCCTACGCCGGCGAAGAGGTCACCCTCCACTGGGCCAACAAGGACCAGTACTACATCAAGTCCGGCGAGTGGCACAAGGACTACCGGTTTTGTGCAGGCACGGAGGCACGAAGGCACGGAGGCACGAAGGGGTCGAAATTCGTGCGGTTCAGGTTGGTCGAGGCGACGCAGGAGGCCGGCAACAACAAGGAGGCCGACGACGCCAAACGCCGCTACATCCTCGACGCCGAGCAGCCGGTGGAGGTGAGCGAAAATGAGTTGACGCTCCGCTTCCAGTTCCGCGCCCCCACCGACGAGGACAAGCAGCGCGCCGCCGACGGCGCCGTCGCCATCTTCGGCGGCGACTACGCCCGGGCCAGCAATCCCAAAAAGGGTGACGAGCGCGAGCAGTTCTGCGCCGACGCCGAGCAGCGCGCCTTGGCTGCGATGCCTGAGGCGTGGAAGGATCTGGTCACCACCGTCATCGCCCCCGAGCAGGCCACCCCCACGAAGCCCGCCACCGCCACCGCCGACAAGCCCGCCCGCACGCTGCTGGGCAAGCATCTGGACACGTTCACCGCCCGCAACACGTTCGACTACTTCATCCACAAGGACCTCGGCGGCTTCCTCCGCCGCGAGCTGGACTTCTACATCAAGAACGAAATCGTCCGCCTCGACGACCTCGAAAAGCTCCCGGCCGACCACCTGGCCCGCGTCCAGGGCAAGGTCAAGGCCGTCCGCGCCGTCGCCGGGCCCGTCATCGACCTGCTCGCGGCCGTCGAGAACTTCCAGAAGAAGATGTGGCTGAAAAAGAAGCTCGTGCTCGACACGCACTGGCTGGTCACCGTCGATCGCATCCCCGCCGAGCTGCGCGACACCGTGGCGCAAAACGCCGAGCAGTGGGCCGAGTGGGAGAAGCTCGGCTTCAAGCCCGCCGAGGCGGAGGACACCGGCCTGTTCGAGGGCGTCAAGTGGGGCACGCGCGACTACCTCGACACTTCCGGGGGTGACAAGCTCGTCGTCGATACACGCTACTTCGACGACGCGTTCAAGTCACGCCTGCTTGCCAGCGAGGAAGTGCTCGGCGGAGCGCAGACGATCGAGGACGCGACGACGGGGGTGATGGTGCATGGGGAGAATTTTCAGGCACTTTCGACTCTAAGCCAACGCTACCATGGCGCTGTTGACTGTGCCTACATTGACCCGCCCTACAACACTCAGAACGATGACTTCAGGTACAAGGATCGCTATCAGCATTCAAGTTGGCTTAGCATGGCCACTGACCGCGCAGAACTGATCTCCGTGTGGCTGTCGCCAACCGGAGTCCTTTTTTCACATATCGACGACAATGAGTTGTTTCGGTACAAACCGGCACTCGAACGCGTGTTCGGCTCTGACAACTTCCTCTGTACCTTCGTTTGGATCAAGCGATACGGTCCGCCGCCAGATACTAAGGATATTGGCTACACTCACGAAGCAATCGTCGCATTTCGCCGCTCGCCTCAATTCGAGCGAAATCTTCTTCCACTGACAGAGGACCAGCAATCGCGATATCGGAATCCGGATAAGGATCCGCGTGGCCCATGGAAACCGATGGATTACACCTGTCGTTTTACGGCGGATGAGCGGCCAAATCTTTATTACGCCATTACCAATCCGAACACGGGCGAGGAGATATGGCCGAAGACGTCACGTGTCTGGGCCTTCTCTGTGGAGGAACACGAACGAAACGTCGCCGACAACCGGCTGTGGTGGGGTCAGCAGGGGACGAATAAGGTTCCTGCGTTCAAGAATTTCTTGTCCAACATCCAACAAGGGATGATGCCAACGAGTGTACTTCACTATGACACCGTTGGACATACCGACGGGGCAGCGAAGGAGTTGCGGTGCTTCTTCCCGGGCATTAAGGCGACTCCGAAGCCCAGTCGTCTTGGCGAGCATCTCATCTCGATCGCGGCGCAGAAGCGAAGTGTGATCTTGGATTGTTTCGCTGGTACGGGGCCTGCTGGACACGCGGCGATCTCATTGAATCGACGTGACGCAGGCGGGCGCCGATTCGTGCTTGTCGAGATGGGCAACTACTTTCACACCGTCCTGAAGCCCCGCATCACCAAGGTTCTCTACTCCCCCGACTGGAAGGACGGCCGCGCCCAGTCGCATGACAAGGGCATGTCGGCGCTGGTCAAGTACTTCGCCATCGAGTCATACGAGGACGCGTTGAACGTAAGCGTTCCACAGCCCGCGTTGGTGGGCTCGCGCGGCCGGGTCGCAGGCGCGTTGGGGGTCAGGCGTCGGGGGCCTGCCAGCGGTCGGGCAGGAACTGATCGAGCTGACTTACCGGCGTCGCCGGCAGGCGGCGGAACACGTCGGTCAGGTAGGCCCACGGCTCCAGGTCGTGACGCAGGGCGCTGGCGATGAGACTGAACATTGTCGCCGCGGCGCGGCCGCCGGCTTCGCTGCCCGTGAACAGCCAGTTGCGGCGGCCGATGGCGATGCCGCGAAGGCTTCGCTCGCACATGTTATTGTCGATCGCGAGCTGGCCATCATCGAGGTAACGCTCAAGCGACTCGGCCTGGTTGAGCGTGTAGGTGATCGCCTCGCCCAGGCCGCTGCGTGGCAGCACGTGCTTGTGCTGATCTTCGCACCACTGGAGCAACGAGGTGACGATCGGCCGGCTCTTCTCATCACGCAGCGCCTGGCGCTGCTCGGCGTC
>SLDI01000709.1:0-3693 GCA_007125385.1 Phycisphaeraceae bacterium
GTTTCACAAGCCGGTGCGGGTGTTTGTGCGGGGTGATGATGGGGTGGTGAGCATCAAGCGGCTGGCGGTGCGTGTGGGCAAGCGGGCGCACTTCAGTGTGACGGGGCTGCGCAATGCGGAGGTGACGATTTACCCTGAGCCGGGTGTTGTGGGGCGGGGGGAGCTTGAGATTCGCGAGAGCGTGTATGGCCCGGTGCTTGGTGACGAGCACGTCGAGAGGCTTGACGAGAAGGTGCGCCTGCGCGGGCGTACGGGATCCCTTTACATTCAATGGTGAGACAGATGACCGCCACGAGCACGCAGACCGCCGGCAACAAGGATGTTTTCGTCCCCCGTCGCAAGCCGCGCACGGCCCGGGTGGGGCTGTTCGGCGTGGGCCACGACACGTACTGGGGGCAGTTCGACGGGTTGCTGGACGAGCTGATGGGGTACATGCAGACGCTGGCCGGGCGTATCCGTGGGCATGACGTGGAGGTGGTGGAGTTCGGGATGGTGGACAACGCCAGGGCGGCGTACCAGGTGCTACCGCAGATCAAGGCGGCGAACCTGGACGTGCTGTTCTGCGACATGCTGACGTACGCGACGAGCTCGACGTGGGGCTGCATCGTGCGTGAGCTGGACATCCCAATCGTGCTGGTGGCGCTTCAGCCGCGCAAGGCGCTGGACTACACGAAGGCGAGCACGTACATGCAGCTGGCCAACGACAACATCTGCTCGGTGCCGGAGTTCACGGGGGTGGCGCTGCGGATGGGCAAGAAGTCGCCGCCGCTGATCATCGGCACGCTGGACGACGACCCCGAGGCCGACGCCGAGCTGGCGCGGTGGTGCGACATCGCCAAGGTGCTGCACGACGTCAAGGGGGCGCGCATCGGGCACTTCGGTCACGTGCTCGAGTCGATGCTGGACATGCACTCGGACCCGACGATGTTCACGGCCGCGTTCGGCTGCCACATCGTGCAGACGGAGCTTGACGACCTGGTGCGCGTGCATCGCGAGGTCACCGACGAGGAGATCCGCGCCAAGGAGAAGGAGATCCTGGGGATGTTCGACACGCCGGACCCCAAGTCGGATCCGGTGACGCGCAAGCTCACGGACGCGGACCTGGCGGTGGCGGCCAAGGCGGCGGTGGCGCTGGATCGTTTCGCGGCCGAGCACGAGCTCGACGGGCTGGCCTACTACTACGAGGGTGAGCCCGGCAGCGACCGGGAGAAGCTGGCGTCGAACCTGATCGTGGGCAACTCGCTGCTGACGGCCGCGGGCTTTCCGATGTGTGGCGAGTCGGACTTGAAGACCTGCATCGCGATGCTGATCATGGATCGGCTGGACATCGGCGGGAGCTTCGCGGAGTTTCACCCGGTGGACTTCAACGAGGACTTCGTGCTGGTGGGGCACGACGGGCCGCACCACGTCAACATCGCCGAGGGCCGGCCGGTGCTGCGGAGCTTGATCAAGTATCACGGGAAGCCGGGCTCGGGCGCTTCGGTGGAGTTCAAGATCAAGGAGGGGCCGATCACGATGCTGTCGATCGGGATGACGGGTGATGGGCGGTTCAAGTTCATCATCGGTGAGGGCGAGTCGGTCAAGGGCCCGATCCCGCCAACGGGCAACACGAACACGCGCGGGTTCTTCAAGCCGGACGTGCGGACGTTCTTGAAGCGCTGGATGGCGGAGGGTCCGACGCACCACTTCGCGCTGGGGATCGGGCATCATGCGCAGTCGATCGCGTACATTGCCGAGGCACTGGGTGTGCCGTATGCGATCGTGGATACGAAGTAGGGGGGAAGGCACGGAGGCACGAAGGGACGAAGGGGGGGCGGCTGGAAATCCCGCCCTTCGCTCGCGGACTCGCTCAGGACGGACGTTAACGGTGAGGGGACGCGAGGAGCGTCACACCGCGCTGACCATGCGTGTGGGCAGGTGGCGCGTGCAGTTGGCGAGTTGGAGGGAGACGCGGCCGTCGGGGTTGAGGTTGGCGATGGTGAGGCTGGCGTTGAGGGTGTTCACGGGCAGGACGCGGCGCGGCGGCAGGCCGGCGAGCGTCGGCAGCAGCAGGCGGATGAAGTTGCCGTGGCAGACGACGAGCACCGCCTTGCCGGGCTTGAGGTGCTCGCGGCGCAGGCGGCGGATGAAGCGGTTGACAGCGGCGATGTCCCGGTCGCGGCGCTGGCGCTGCTCGCGTGAGCGGGCGACGGGCGTGCCGCGGTGGTGAAAGCCGCCGACCTCGCGCAAATCCTCGAGCATGGTGTAGGGTGTGCCGCGGTGGTGCTCGCGCAGGGCCTTGCAGGTCTGGTAGGCGCGGGCCATGTCGGAGCTGTAGATGTGGTCGAAGGGCTCGTCGGCGAGGCGCGCGGCAAGGCGTTTGGCCTGGCGCTTGCCCAGGGGGGTCAGCGACGGGCCGGCGAGCCCGTCGAGCTCGGGGCCGCCCTTTTCGCCGTGGCGGACGAGGGCGAGCATGAGGCCGTGCGGGCTGCGGTAGGGCGAGAGGGTCAGGGCGTGGGGTTTGGTTCGGGTCAGGGTCATGGTGGGCAAGGGCCGATGCGGGTTGCGGGAGGTGGCCGGGGACACCGGCGGCTCAGTCGTTGGCGGCGGCGGGTTGGGCAAGGGCGTGGGTTTCGGCGACAAGGGCCTGCCAGGCCGCGGCGCTGTAGGCGGGGCCGTGGCCGAACGGCGGGGCTTCAATGCACATGACGCCGTCGAAGCCGATGCGTTCGGCGTGGGCGAAGGCGCTGGAGAAGTCGACGAGGCCCCGGCCGGGGGCGAGGTGCAGGTCGCGGTCGCCGGGGTTGTCGGCGAGGTGGAAGGCGATGATGCGGTCGCCCATGGCGTCGAAGAATTCGTGGCAGCGATTCGGGCCGACGCTGACGAGTGCGTGGCCGGTGTCGAGGCAGAAGCCCAGGGCGGGGTGGTCGAATTCGCGCGCGAAGCGTTCGAAGTGCTCGGGCTCGCTGCCGAAGCGGACGTTGCCGCCGTGGGCGGGGAGCATGTTTTCGATGGCGATGCGGAAGCCGAGCGACTCGGCGAAGGGCAGGAGCTTTTCGAGGCTGCGCGCCATGGGCTTGAGGTAGGCGTCGAAGCCGTCGTCGTCCATGCGGTGGCCGGCGGTGGTCGGGTGCTGGATGCCCACGCGTGATCCGACGGCGACGGCGCGTTCGATCCAGCGGCAGGCGTCGTCGACGGCAGCGCGGCGCGGGGCTTCGTAGAAGGCGGCGATGTCGCCCGGCGGCGTGGCGAAGGGCAGGTGGAAGGTGTGGATCTCCAGGCCGGCGTCGCGCCAGGCTTTGCCCTCGGCTTGCAGGGCGTCGAGCGAGTCGTGGTTGAACAGGCGGGTGGCGCCCTCGATGCCGTGGGCGCCGGCGGCGAGGCAATGCTGGCGCAGCTCGTCATGGCTGTAGTGGCCGAGGTGGCCGCCGCCGAAGGCGAGACGGAAGGCGTTGTTGGTCATGACCTGGCTCCGAGGCTGTTCGTCGCAGGTGGATTGTACCGGCTTGCAGCGGCGGTGCCCCGGGCCTAGCTGGACAGCGCACTTTCATTCCAGTTGCGGCTCGAAGCCGCGGGCGCGTTTGACGGCCAGGTTGCGGCGTTGGCGGTAGGCCAAGCAATGAACCACGAACGCATCGGCTTCGGCGGGACAACGGCTGCTGTGACGCCGGCGTTGCCTCAGCCAACGACTGGCGATCTGGTTCAATCCACCCA
>SLDI01000111.1:0-3683 GCA_007125385.1 Phycisphaeraceae bacterium
CAGCGGTTCCAACGACCTGTCTTCCTGCGATCCAGACGCGTGCATACCTACCACCGCGATCGTACACATGAACAGCGAAATGATAATGATCAGTGCTTTCATGGTAATCTCTGTTCCAGGAATCGGATTCTTACGATCAGTGTCCCCTGCAAAACGTTCTGCGGGGTGATCGGGCTCCTCCGCGATTGTCGACCATGAGTTCGTGCAACGCAAGCACTTTGAGCCAGATCTCGGATTAGCGGTGCCACGATGTCGTCAGTAGCTTCAGTCGTCGACCACCTCCCATCGGTCCACCACGCGTGATTCATGAAACGGCAAATCGGGCGGAGACGTGCGCAACATACGTACTGACAGGAGAATAGGCAGAGTCGGATCAGGCCCTCGACGCCATCGTAGTACCAACGACCGCCCTGGACGTGCTCGACGTGGAGAACCTTCGCCGCCACTACGCCCTGACGCTGCGGGGCTGGTCGGAGAACTTCCAGCGCGTGCGTGAGCAGGTGGTGGAGCTTCACGGGCAGCGCTTTGCGCGGATGTGGTGGCTGTACCTGCAAGGGGCCGAGGCGGCCTTTCGGTGGGGCGGGCTGCACCTGTGGCAGATCGTGCTGGGCCGCGACGCCGACGCCCGCTGGCCGCTGGATCGCGAAGTCCGCCTGGCCGAGGCCGCCCGCGAGGTGCCGGCCGGGACAGCCGATGAGGCCGCCACTGTGCCCTGATGCCAGGTGTCCGGACCGGCGGCGAAAAATCCTTGGAGGCGACGGCCGGTGGGGGTAAACTCGTCATTGAGCGACGCTGCTTGGGCCGGCAGAAACAGGACACATCTGATCCGTGAAGCAGCGTATTGATTGGCATATCGGATGTCGCGCCACCGGAGGGAGAGCTTGCACCGGGAGGCGCCCATGGTCCCCGAACTTCACCTGGTGACGGTGTACGAGACCGGCTCGCTGATCGAGGCGGCGCTGTTGAGCCGCCGGCTGCTGGACGCTGGCATCGACAACCAGATCGATGGTGCCCGCCCCGAGACCGGGCCGGACCAGCAGCGGTGCTGGCAGGCCGTGCGCATTCGCGTTGCCCCGGAACTGGCCGACGAGGCGGAGCCGATCGTCGACGAGTTCATCAGCGAAGCGCCAGGCTGAGGGCGAGCGTGACTTGCCGCGTGTCGCCAGTGGCGCCCCCGTATTGCCCGGCCTCAGAGCTCGATTTCCACGTCTTCGCCAACAACGCGCAGGTTGTAGCTCTGGACATCCTCCTCGGCAGGCAGCGCCAGGCACCGACCGGTCGTCAGGTCGAAGCAAGCCCCGTGCCAGGGACATTCGACGGCGGTGCCCTCCACCTGCCCATCGCTGAGCGGGCCCGCCTCGTGCGGACACGTGTCATCGATCGCGTACGGCCGCCCGTCGACCAGGAACAAGGCGATCCGCCTGCCGCGCACCTCGATGCAGCGGCCCTCACCCTCGCGAAGCTCCGACATGCGTGCGATTGGGATGAACTCGGACATGGGATCACTCCTGTTTGCGCGGCCTGCGACTCACCCGCTGTCCAGGCCACGCTGCTCGCGTTGCCGGGCCACCTCGATGCTGTGCCGGGCCCAGGGCTTGGCCGCAAGGCGGGGCCTGCCGATGAACTGGCCCGAGGTGACGCACACGCCGTAGGTGCCCTTCTCCATCCGCATCAGGGCTTCGTCGATCTCGCGCAGCAGCCGACGCTCCGACTCGGCCAGCCCGCGGGCGAACTCCTGCTCGTGGCTGGCGGTGCCGGTGTCGGCCATGTGCTCGTAGGAGATGCCCTCGTCGTCGCTGCGGGCGTCGCTCTCCAGCGACTCGACGGCACCGACGATCTCGGCGCGCCTTTCCAGCAGCAGGTCGCGGAACCGCTTGAGATCGCGCCTGGTCAGGCCGGTCTTGACCTTCCGCAGCTCGTCGTCGCTCAACATCCGCCCTGGGTCGTCGTTCGTGGGGGGCGGGAGGAGCCTGATCCTCGCCTTGCCCGGGCGAGGCCGTCCCGCCTGGCGTGTCCACGGCGCCGCCGCCCGCCTTCTTCCCGCTAACGTTGGCGCTCGCCTGCCCGGTGCCGCTGGGGCGTGGCGATGTCTTCCTGGATGCCTTCGAGGCCTTGCGAGCCATGACGCCACCTCCCATCGACAGGCAGGGAAAGCCTGAACCTTTTCCTGTGTCCGGGCTCCTGCCCGGTCACGCCCCCGCGCCCCGCCACTCACGCCGATATCAGCCGGCCCCGGGACGGAGCAGTCTACCCTCGCCCCCGCACCACACATGGTGCCCGCCAGTCTCGCCGTGGTCAGGACCAAGGCCTGCACGACGCTAACGTTCTACGACAAGCCGATCACGCCCCTGTGCCTGGTTCATCCTCTGCCCCCCGATCGAGAGGACCGGCCCCTCCACGGTCTCCTCGAAAGCAAGGGTCTTGTCCGAGAGCAGCTGCGCCACCTGTGGATCCAGCACCAGCACGGTCCTGCCGTCGTGCTCGATGCTCTGGTCATCCTCGCGTGGCGAATCGATCTCCAGTGACAGACCCTCCCGGCTGACCACAAAGCGCACCGCACTGCCCTCGGGCGCCGCGGCTTCGTTCAGAATCTCGCTGAGATGGTTGGCGGCAGCGTCGGTGATGGTCAGCATCGCGGACTCCATGAGGCGGACGTGGTGAACCACCCGGGTGGCACACCCGACGCGGCGCAACGCATTTCGACGATCGAGGGCACGTTAACACGGGCGCTGCCGCTCTGTGCGGCGGCGGAGTCGGTCGATGTCCGGAATCCGGCATTACCACACCACCATGGCGCGCCTCCCGTGCCGGCTGATACTCCGGCTGCTGCGCGCGAAAGCGCCGGGCGAGGCCCAAGCCCCCGGCGTCGGACACCGCGTGGCCGTGCTTGGCGCTGTCGAGAGAGACCGGCCTCGAACGCTACTGTGTGCGCCCGCCGTCGCTGCCGGTCTGGCTCTCGTCGGTGCCTTCCTGCTGGTCCTGGCCGGCGATCGTGTCGCGCATTGAGGTGTCGGACTGGATGTTGCGCATCCGGTAGTAGTCCATGATGCCCAGGTTGCCCTGGCGGAACGCCTCGGCCATGGCCTTGGGCACCTCCGCCTCGGCGAGCACGACGAGGGCGCGGTTCTTCTGCACCTCGGCCTGATACTCCTGCTCCTCGGCCACCGCCATGGCGCGACGCTTTTCGGCCTCGGCCTGGAAGCGGCGCTTGTCCGCCTCGGCCTGGTCGCCCTGGATCTGGGCGCCGATGTTCTCGCCCACGTCGATGTCAGCAATATCCACCGACAGAATCTCGAATGCCGTGCCCGCGTCCAGGCCTTTCTCCAGCACGAGCTTGGAGATGCGGTCGGGGTTCTCAAGCACGGCCTTGTAACTCGACGACGAGCCGATCATCGTGACGATGCCCTCGCCGACGCGGGCGATGATGGTCTCCTCGGTGGCACCACCGACGAGGCGGGCGATGTTGGCGCGGACGGTCACGCGGGCGCGGGCTTTGACCTGAATGCCGTCCTGGGCGACGGCGTCGATGCTCGAGCGCCCGGACGTCTCGCTGGGGCAGTCGATCACCTTGGGATTCACCGAGGTCTGCACGGCCTGGAGGATATCGCGGCCCGCCAGATCGATGGCGCAGGCCGTGTCCCAGGGCAGTTCGATCTTGGCGCGGTCGGCGGCGATCAGCGCGG
>SLDI01000177.1:0-13314 GCA_007125385.1 Phycisphaeraceae bacterium
GCGACGCGGGTGATCCTCGTCGCCCGGCCGGAGGGCTCCGCTTTGGACGAGGCCGAGCGCACGCGCGGCGAGTTCGAGGGGCTGGGCATCACCAATCAGCACCTGGTCGTCAACGGCGTGATGCCCGAGACCGGCAGCGATGACCCGCTCGCCCGGGCGATGGTGCAGCGCGGGCGGGCGGCGGTGGAGGCGATGCCCGCGCCGCTGGCGGCGCTGCCACGCGACGCCGTGCCCCTGCAAGGGCACAATCTCGTGGGCGTCGATGCCCTGCGGGCATTGTTGCGTGAGCATGTCGACGTCGAGGCGGCCGAGGCCGGCGACGCGCCGGTTGTCGATGTGCCGGCGCTGCACGAGATGATCGACGAGCTCGCCGCGCCCGGCCACGGGCTGGTGATGGTCATGGGCAAGGGCGGCGTGGGCAAGACGACGATCGCCGCGGCGGTGGCGGTGGAGCTGGCATCGCGCGGCCACGCGGTGCACCTGACCACGACCGACCCCGCGGCTCACGTGGCGCAGACGATCACCGACGAGGTGGAGCATCTGCAGGTCAGCCGCATTGACCCGCAGGCTGAGACGCAGCGCTATCGCCAGCATGTGCTCGAGACCAAGGGCAAGGATCTGGATGCCCAGGGCCGAGCGCTGCTGGAGGAGGATCTGCGTTCGCCATGCACGGAGGAGATCGCGGTGTTTCAGGCGTTTTCGCGGGCGATCCGCGAGGCGTCGCGCAAGTTCGTCGTGGTGGACACCGCGCCGACGGGTCACACGCTGCTGCTGCTGGACGCGACCGGCTCTTACCATCGCGAGGTGATGCGCCACGCGTCGGCGGACGCGAAGCTGGTGACGCCGATGATGCGCTTGCAGGATCCCGAGCAGACGAAGATGCTGCTGGTGACGCTGCCGGAGACGACGCCGGTGCTGGAGGCGGCGGCGTTGCAGGAGGATTTGCGACGCGCGGGCATTGAGCCGTGGGGCTGGGTGATCAATGCGAGCCTGGCGGCGGCGGGGCCGAGCGATCCGCTGCTGGCTCGCCGGGCGCGGGCGGAGGTGGGGCAGATCGAGAAGGTGCGGCGCGACCTGGCGGCTCGTACGGCTCTTGTACCGTGGCTGCCCGAAGCCCCCGTGGGCGCGGCGCGGCTGCGAGCGTCAGTGGTTCAGTTCACCGAGGGATACCCCAACGCGCAAGCGATCTCGCAGCGGTTGGGCAGGCATACGACACGGACCCCGATCGGAAACAGCGATTCATGACACAAGACAGGAGTTCAGGCATCAGCTTCTTTGAGAGACACCTGACCGTGTGGGTCGTGCTGTGCATGATCGCCGGCGTGCTGATCGGGCAGTTTCTGCCGACGATCCCCGCGTTTCTCAGCCGCTTCGAGTACGCCAGCGTCTCGATCCCCATCGCGCTGCTGATCTGGCTGATGATCTACCCGATGATGATGAAGGTGGACTTCGCGAGCATCCGCAACGTGGGCAGGGAGCCGGCGGGGCTGTTCCTTACGTGGGCGGTCAACTGGGCGATCAAGCCGTTCACGATGTTCGCCATCGCCTGGCTGTTCTTCTTCGTGCTGTTCCAAGCGTGGATTCCCGCGGAGCTGGCCCAGGATTACCTCGCCGGGGCGGTCATCCTCGGCGCCGCGCCGTGCACGGCCATGGTCTTCGTCTGGAGCCACCTGACGCGGGGGAACCCGGCGTACACCGTCGTGCAGGTCGCCACCAACGACCTGATCATCCTCATCGCGTTCGTGCCGATCGTCGTGCTGCTCCTGGGCATCGGCGGGGTGAGCATCCCGTGGGACACGCTGCTGCTGTCGGTGCTGATCTTCGTGGTGATCCCTTTGGCCGGCGGCATCTGGACGCGCCGGTACGTGATCGGGCGAAAGGGCGAGGATTACTTTCATCGCTCGTTTCTGCCGCGGTTCAGCAACGTGACCATCGTGGGGCTGCTGCTGACGCTCGTGCTGATCTTCTCGTTCCAGGGCGGGATCATCCTGGGCAACCCGCTGCACATCGTGCTGATCGCGGTGCCACTGATCCTCCAGACGTTTCTCATCTTCTTCATCGCCTATTTCGTGGCCAGGAAGATCTGCCTGCGTCATGACGTGGCGGCGCCGGCGGGGATGATCGGGGCGTCGAATTTCTTCGAGCTGGCGGTGGCGGTGGCGATCACGCTCTTCGGCGCCGCGTCGCCGGTGGTGCTGGTGACGATCGTCGGCGTGCTGGTCGAGGTGCCGGTGATGCTCGCGCTGGTCAAGATCGCCAACCGCACGCGGCACTGGTTTCCCGGCAGGCAGGCCCCGGCCGCCGCGCCCGCCGACTGACCCCGCGCTCGCGTGAAGGAGACGCCGATGTTTAGCCGCTTCATCCTGGCGACCGATCTGTCCCCGGCCTCCTTCGCCGTGGTGCGCTCCGTTGGCGCGTTGCAGGCGATGGGATCCCGGCATTGCCTGCTTCTTCATTGCCTGAGCATGGAAGGGGCGGTTTCCGCGGCGTTTTCCTACAACGCCGAAGCGGTCGAGCAGGCGCTCGCGGAGCAGGCAAGCATCCTGGTCGAGCAGGGCTTGACGGTCGAGACCAGGACCGCCATCGGGGCTGCCAGGCGGGAGGTGAACCGGATCGCCGCCGAGGAGGAATTCTCGTTGATCGTCGTCGGGTCACAGGGCCGGTCGTTGATCGGTGAGAAGCTCTTGGGCGGCGTCGCCTATGGCATTCTCAGCCATGCCCGGCAGGCCGTGCTGGTGGTGCCCGTGACGCCGCAGGCAGACGACGCTCCCCCGCGGGCGCGGCAGTGGGATTTCCAGGCCCACGTGCTGTTCGCCACGGACTTTTCGGAGCCGGCCGACAACGCTTTCGCCCACGTCAGGCGACTGGTGGCCGAAGGGGTACGGCAGGTCACCCTGGTTCACGTCCAGGACAAGGTCAAGCTGGAGCGTCATCTCGAGGCGCGACTGGACGAGTTCAACGCCGTGGATCGCGACCGACTGGAAGCGCTCAAGCGGGTGCTGGT
Source organism: Phycisphaeraceae bacterium (assembly GCA_007125385.1). Classification (GTDB taxonomy): domain Bacteria; phylum Planctomycetota; class Phycisphaerae; order Phycisphaerales; family Phycisphaeraceae; genus SKPT01. Next base: position 3,005 of record SLDI01000177.1, read on the forward strand.
GACGGAGGCCGAGGTTGAGGTGGGCATCGAGCTCTCTTATGGCGTGCCGGCGCAGGAGATCACGCGACTGATCGAGCAGCGCAGCGCGCACCTGGTGGTGATGGGCACCCAGGGGCGGGGCTTTGCCGGCGAGCTCGTCCTGGGCAGCGTCAGCCACAGGGTGGCGCGCTCGGCCGCCGTGCCGGTGCTGCTGATCCCGGCCGACTGCGGCGAATCGGCTCATTGAGCGGTTCGGTGCCGGGCCGGGGTGCGACGCCAAGCGGCAGGTGGCGAGCAAGGCCGTGAACTTCATGCGTGGCGGCGCTGATGTAGGGTGGGTAGAGCGAAGCGAAACCCACCAGTCTTGCCGTGGATTCTCGCCGCAACCGGTGGGTTTCGCTTCGCTCTACCCACCCTACAGCCAGAGTTCACGGCGGCAGGTGGCCGGGGGGGGGGAGCATCAGCGCCTGGGCCGCCGCGGTTGAGGGATTTTCGGCTGGCGGAGCGGTCGCATGGGGGATGGGGCGTCGCCAGGCTTGAATACTTGGCAAAAAGGTCTTTTGATAGGACAATTGGCGCGGTCGATCCGGGCATGGGCCGGGCTCGTGCTGTCCCGGGCCCTGGCCCCGCGGTGGTGGGGGGCGCAGGGCGGCTGGGCGGAGGCGTCGGCCCGGCACCGGGGCCGGGTCGGTAAGAGCAGGAGCCAAGCCATGGCCATGAGTCGCAGAGAGTTCGTCACCGCCACCAGCCTCGCCGGCGCCGGGGTGGCCGCGGTGGCGGCCGGCGTGACGCTGAACAAGGTCGTCGGCGCGCCGCGGGATCCGACCGGCCCGGGCACCATCCGGCGCTTGACGGTGCTCAACAACGTGGAGAAGGAGCGCCACGAGGACGTGCTGCTGCGCATGCAGCGCGAGCTGGTCAAGGCCATGGCCAAGCCGGTCGAGCAGCGGCGATGGATCATGGTCATCGACACGCGCAAGTGCGTCGGCTGCGATGCGTGCACGGTCGGGTGCGTGGCGGAGAACAAGCTGCCGCCGGGCGTGGTGTATCGGCCCGTGGTCAAGGAGGAGTTCGGCGAGTTCCCCAACATTCAGATCCGCTTCACGCCGCGGCCGTGCATGCAGTGCGAGAACCCGCCCTGCGTGCCCGTGTGCCCGGTGAAGGCGACGTGGAAGCGCCCCGACGGCATTACCACGATCGACTACGACAAGTGCATCGGCTGCCGGTACTGTCTGACCGCCTGCCCCTACCACGCGCGGACGAGCGACTTCGGCGAGAACTGGCAGGATGAGACCGCCCCCGGCGGCGAGACGGGCGAGGGCCGCGCGATCCAGGGCGGGCGCGCCCCGTGGGCCGAGGCGCCCAGCTTCGAGTACGCCAAGAGCTGGGACCGATCCAGCGGCGGCTCGCCCAAGGGCAACGCCCGCAAGTGCCACTTCTGCCTGCATCGGCTGGAGGTTGGGCAACTGCCGGTCTGCGCGACGACGTGCATCGGCCGGGCGACGTATTTCGGCGACGCGAACGACGCGGACAGCCTCGTGAATGAGCTGATCACGAAGCACCAGGTCCAGACCCTGCTGCCGCATCTGGGGACGAAGCCGCGAGTGTACTACATCGTCTGAGGAGCCCGAGCATGGCCGCGCCGGCAATTCAATACCGCTTCGACCGTCGATGGGACTTCCACATCTCGCTGGTGGTGGGTCTGATCGCGCTGCTGGTCGGCGCGGTGGGCGTGTTCCGCGTGCTGGTCTGGCACGACCACGGCGCGTTGGGCAGCTACGTGCCTTGGGGGCTGTGGGTCGCCGCCTACGTCTACCTGGTGTGGATGGAGGTGGGCATGATCCTGGGCTACTACGCGCTGAAGCACGTGTTGAAGGTCGAGGGCATCGAGAAGCTCGGGCCGGTGATCGTGCTGGCGGCGATCTGTGCCCTGCTGGCGGCGCTGATGATCATCGGCATGGATCTCGGCCACCCGTTCCGGGCCTGGCGGGCGCTGGTGTTCGCGGACTTCAGCTCGCCAATGACGTGGATGATCTGGCTGCACTCGTTCTACCTCGTGCTGCTGGCGGTGGAGTTCTGGGCGTACCGCAACGACTACGAAGACCTGATCAAGTGGCTGAACTGGGTGAACATTCCGGCGGGCGTGGCGCTGATCGGCGTCATCGGGGCGCTGTTCGGGGTGATCGCCGCCCGGCCGTTCTGGAACGCGTCGATCCTTCCGATGGCGTTTTTCATGAGCTCGCTGGTCGCGGGCACGGCGTTGATCCTGCTGCTGCATCTGCTCTTTTCGCCGCTGGCGGGGCAGCGCGTGTACCAGCGCACGGCGCAGGAGTTGGGGCGTTTTCTCATGTGGGCGATCCTGGTGGGGCTGCTGGCGTCGGGCGCGAACCTGGTCGTGACCATGTACCCGGATGTGCCGGCGAAGTCGGAGGCGATGCGGCTGCTGCTGTTCGGGCCCTACTGGTGGAGTGTCTGGATCGTGCACCTGGCGCTGGGCACGCTGGTGCCGCTGGTGCTGCTGGCGTTGTTCCGGCGGTCGCTGCTGGCGCTGGGGACGGCCGCGACGCTGCTGGTGAGCACGTTCGTGATGGTGCCGCTGAACGTGGTGATCCCGGGCCTGGCGTATCCGACACCGGAGCTGCGCGGCATCGTCAGCGCGTACGTCCACCCGCGCCTGAGCTACGACTACGTCCCGAACATGACCGAGTGGCTGGTGGTGGTGTTCGGCCTTGGGGTGGCGCTGACGCTGTTCGCCGTCGCCTACTACCTGCTGCTGAACCGTTATTACGCGGATCTCGCCCGGCAGCCGGAGAACGCGATCGCTGCAAGCACCGGGGCCGAGCCTGCTCCAACGCAAGCCGCGAGTCAATAATTCTCGCCCGTGAAAGGCACCGCCATGACCGATACCGCGGACAACACCTCAGGCGCCCGGACGCGACGCCAGTTCCTCGCCGGCGGAGCGCTGCTGGGCACGGGGCTGATCGGCCGCTCGCTCGAAGCGGCGCAGGACATCGGCGGCGCGCGCGGCGCGGACAGTGCCGTGCTCAAAAACCGGCGACCCGATACCCCCTACACGCTCGCACAGGTCGAAAACACGCTTTACTCCGCCTGCCTTCAGTGCAACACAGGCTGCGGGATCAAATGCAAGGTGCAGGATGGCGTGGTGACCAGGATCGACGGGAACCCTTACAACCCGTGGACGCTGCTGCCACACCTGCGCTACGCGACGCATCCCGATGACGCCGTGCCCGTCGACGGGGCGATCTGCCCCAAGGGCCAGGCGGGATTGCAGACGGCCTACGACCCGCACCGGCTGCGCAAGGTACTCAAGCGGGCGGGCAAACGCGGTGAGAACCGGTGGGTGAGCATCCCATTTGAACAGGGGGTGCGCGAGATCTGCGAGGGCGGCAGGCTGTTCGCGAACGTCGAGGGTGAAGCCGATCGTCATGTCGAAGGCCTGCGCGAGATCATGGCGCTGCGCGACCCGGAACTGTCGGGCCGGATGGCGGACGACGTGCAGGCCATCTGGGATGCGGATTCACAGCAGGTCAGGCGCGAGCTGGTCGACCAGTTCAAGCAGAAATACGCCGACCACCTGGACAAGCTGATCGACCCGGACCATCCGGACCTCGGGCCAAAGAACAACCAGATCGTGTGCATGTGGGGCCGGCTCAAGGGTGGGCGCAGCGACTTTTACCGCCGGTTCACCGCGGCGATGGGCTCGGTCAACGCCCACGGCCACACCACGGTGTGCCAGGGGTCGCTCTATTTCACCTGCTCGGCGATCAGCGACCAGTATCGCGACGGTTCGTTCAGCGGCGGCCGCAAGTTCTACTGGCAGGCGGACACGGAGAACGCCCGCTTCGTGCTCTTCGTCGGCGCGAATCTGTTTGAGGCCAACTACGGCCCGCCCAACCGCAGCGTGCGGCTGACCGACGGACTCGCCACCGGGCGGACGAAGATCGCCGTGGCTGACCCGCGCTTCAGCAAGCTGGCGAGCAAGGCGTGGAAGTGGCTGCCGCTGAAGCCCGGCAGCGACACCGCGCTGGCGATGGCCATGATCCGCTGGGTGCTGGAGAACGATCGCTACGACGCCACCTTCCTGCGCGCCGCCAACAAGGCGGCGGCCAACGAAGTGAACGAGACAAGCTGGTCGAACGCCACGTGGCTCGTGCGCATCGGTGACGACGGCAAGCCCGGCGCGTTCGTCCGCGCCCGCGAGCTTGGCCTGGGCCGGGGCGATGAGCTGCTGGTGATGCGTGACGGCGCGGCCGTGGCCGTCGACCCCAACAGCATCGACGCGCCCGTCCACGGCGACCTGTTCGTGGACGCCAGCCTCGATGACGGCACGCGCGTCAAGTCCAGCCTGCAACTGCTGCTGGACGCGTCGCGCGAGCACACGCTCGCCGAGTGGGCCGAGATGACCGGCGTGCGCGAAAGCGACATCATCGACACCGCCTACGAGTTGACCAGCCATGGCAAGCAGGCGTCGGTGGACATCCATCGCGGGCCGGCCCAGCACACCAACGGCTTCTATGCGGTGCTCGGCTGGATGACACTCAACATGCTGCTGGGGAACTACGACCACCAGGGCGGGCTGATCCAGGACGGCGGGACCTATGACACGATGGGGCGCGGCGGCCTGTTCAACCTCCGCAACCATCCCGGCCGCAACACGCCCTTCGGCATCAGCTCCATCCGCCACGGCATCGACTACGAGAAGACCACGCTCTTTGCAGGCTATCCCGCGAAGCGCAACTGGTATCCGCTGGCCAGCGACCTCTACCAGGAGACGATTCCCTCGATCGGAGACGCCTACCCGTACCCGGTCAAGGCGCTGTTCATGTACATGGGCGCGCCGACGTATGCCCTGCCGGCCGGGCACACCAACATCGAGATCCTGCGCGACGTGAACAAGCTGCCGCTGTTCATCGCCAACGACATCCTCGTCGGCACGGGCTCGATGTACGCCGACTACATTTTCCCCGACACCTCGTTCCTGGAGCGGTGGGAGTTCCAGGGCACGCACTTCATGATGACCAACAATGTCCAGCCCGTGCGCCAGCCGGTCATGCCGCCGATCCCCATCGACTGCGAGGTCTTCGGCCAGCGCATGCCCATCTGCTTCGAGAGCATGATGCTCGGCATCGCCGAGCAGCTCGACCTGCCCGGCTTCGGGGACGACGCGTTCGGGCCCGGCCTCGACCTCAAGCACCTGGACGACCTGTACCTTCGCGCCATCGCCAACCTTGCGTTCGGCGAAGCGGCCGACGGCTCGCAGTCGGTGCCCGACGCCGACGCGCGCGAGCTGGCCATCTTCGAGCAGGCCCGTCGCCACCTGCCCGCGAGCGTGTTCGACGCCCGGCGGTGGCGCAGCATCGTCGGCGAAGCGATCTGGCCCAAGGTCGCCTATGTGCTCAACCGCGGCGGCCGGTTCGAGGACCACGACAAGGCGTTCACCAACGGCAAGATGACCCACGGCTACGGCAAGCTGCTGAACCTCTACCAGGAAAAGACCGCCGCCACGATTCACGCCGGCACGGGCGAACCGTACCCCGGCATCGCCTGCCACGTGCCCGTGCGCGATTTTCTCGGCCGGGAGCCGAGCGACAAGCGCGATGGGCACGACCTGGCGCTGATCACCCACCGCACCATCAGCCAGTGCAAGAGCCGCACCATCACCAACCCGTGGCTGCGCCCGCTGATGCCCGACAACGGCATCCTCATCAACCCCCGCGATGCTCAACGCCTCGGCCTGCGCCAGGGCCAGATGGTCAAGGTCACCAGCGCCACCAACCCACAGGGCGACTGGCCGCTCACGGACCGGGAGAGGAAGCCGATGATCGGCAAACTGGTGTTCACCCAGACCATGCGCCCCGGCGTCGTCAGCTTTGCCCTGGGTTTCGGCCACTGGGCGACCGGCGCGGTCGACATCACCGTCGATGGCCACGTCATTCGCGGTGCAAGCGAACGCGCCGCGGGCGTGCACGCCAACGCCGCCATGTGGACCGACAGCCACGTGAAAAACACCTGCATGTTTGACCCGGTCGGCGGCAGCGTCAGCTTCTACGACACGCACATCCGGCTCGTGCCGGCTTGAGACTTCAGCTTCATTTCATCTGGCACGTCGGTCAGATGTCCTGCCTGCGCCACATGCTCGACGAGGTGTGGGCGAGCGATCAGGCGAGGCGCCGTTGAGCCTGCATGAAACGCTGGTCGATCCAGTGCTTGAGGCGTAGCGGCCAGCGGCCGAGCCACCACCAGCGCCCGCGCATCGCCAGCGCCCGGCCCCGGCCGAGGTTGAGGATGATGAGGTAGTTGCGCTGTGGCTTGTAGGGTTGCAGGCGCTTGCCTGTGAGGTGGGCGAGCAGGTTGTGGCGAAGCACCGGCCCGGCGCGGACGCCGTAGACGCCGACCTTGGGCAGAGGTTGGTCGCCGAAATGGATGCAGTCGCCGGCGCCGAAGACAGCGGGATCGGCGATGGATTGCAGGCAGGTGTTGACGAGCAGGCCGTGGACGGCGTCACTCGGCAGCGGAAGCTGCGGGAGCATCTGCGGCGCGCGCAGGCCGGTCGCAAGGATGGTGCGGTCGGAGTCGATGCGTCGCCCGTCATCGGTCAGGACGTGGTCGGAGGCACACCGGGTGATGCGGCAGTTGTGAATGACGCTGATACCTCGCCGGCGCAGCTCGCGCTCCAGAGCCCGAGCCGCGCCGGCGGGCCAGGCAGGGATCAGACGATCCGCGGCATTTGCGAGCGTGATGTGGGCGCTGGTGTGGTGTCGGCTCGCCAGGGACTCGATGCTCGCGGCGATCTCGCAGCCGGTCGCCCCGCCGCCGCCGACCACGATGCGTGGGTTCGGCGTGTCCTGGTACAGCGTGATGAGCCGGTCACGCAGACGGCACAGGCCCGCGATCGGCTTGACGGGCCAGGCATGCTCGGTGCCGCCGGCGATCTGTTCGGCCGGCACTTCGCTGCCTATGTTCAGTGACACGACGTCGTAGGGGATGGACTGTCCGAGCGCGGTGACGACGACGCGCTGGTCGGTGTCGAGCGCGACGACGCGATCGCGGATGTACGTCCCGCCGCGTCGCTCGATCAGGGGTGCCGGGTCGATCCGATCTTCGTCGCAGGGATACTGGCCGGCGAGCATCCCGGTCGCCATTCCGGAATACCAGAACGGGCCGGGGTCGATGAGCACGACATGCGCCTGGTGACGGGCGAACTCGGCGACGTGCTGGATAACGTGCAGGTGCGCATGGCCGGCGCCGACGAGCACGACCTGCCTGGCGCGGGTGGTCATGGTTCGATCATAGCCGGGGATGTGGGGACCCGGCTCGGGCGGCGACGCCCCTACGTACCCAGCCCGACCATGCGGCCGAGGATGCTGAGCTTTTCGCGCAGCGACTGCTCGGGCGGATCGCTGCCGTTGTGGGTCAGCACGAGCAGGGTTCGGTCGTCGGCGTCGTGCTCGAGGGCGTCGCGGGCGTGGCGGTAGATACGCTGGGGCGTCACGGCCTGGCCGGGGGGCTGGCTGAGGCGCGCCAGCTCGTGGTGGAAGCGGGCGAAGCTGCCGCGATGAGGCTCATCGTCCGGGTGTGCCAGGCTGGCTTCGGAGATGCCGTCGCTGAGCATGAGGATGACGTCGTTGGGCACGAGCTGGAGGGTGAACTGGTGGTAGGCGGTGCCGGGGACGACGCCCAGGGGCAGGTTGGCGGCCTCGGTGTGGGGCGACCGCGGATCGAGCACGCACCAGCGCGCCTCGTCGGCGCTGTAGTGCAGCGGGGGCGGGTGGCCGGCGTTGCAGATGGTGATCTCGTCGCTGTCGGGGTGGTAGGTCGCCAGCAGGGCGGTGGCGAAGCGGCCGGTGTCGCTGGTGTAGGCGCTGAACTCGCGGCTGAGCGCCTGGGCGAGGCGGGTCTGGTCGGGCTTGTTGATGTGCTTGGCCATGAGCTTGCGCAGGCGTCGGGCCAGCGGGGCGACGCCCTGGCCGTGGCCGGCGACGTCGGCGAGCATGAAGCGCGAGGTCTTGGCGCAGGCGCACATGGAGACGAGGTAGATGTCGCCGCCTTCGGGCTCGTGATGCCAGGTGCGCGAGCGGATCGAGACGTCCAGACCGGTGACGGCGACGTCGGCTTCGACGCTGTGATTGCCGCCCCAGACGTCGAGGCATTGGAGGCTATTCGTCGCCTGGTCCTGTGCGGGCGCGGACATGGGGGGCTCCGGGTGTGGCATGAGCTGACGTGTCGCGATCGGGGCGGGTGGCTGTGGGAGCGGATGGCGCGGCGCGCCATCGCGCCAGGCGTGCGGGGCTGATGCGCAGGTGCCAGGCGAGGATCATGAGCTGGTGCAGGAGCGTGGTGCGGATGGTGCCGTGGCGGAGCCAGCGGCGCGGGGAGGTCAGCACGCTGGCGCTGGCGATACGGACGCGGCCGGTGCGGCGGAGGCGGCGGATGAACTCGTAGTCTTCCATGACGGGCAGATCGCGGTAGCCGGCGAGCCGCTGAAACGTGGTGCGGCGGAGGAAGATGGCCTGGTCGCCATAGGGCAGGCGTCGCCATCGTGAGCGGAAGTTGGCGCCGGCTTCGATGGCGCGGAGGGTGAGGCGCGCGTCGGTGAAGCCGAGGCGGAACGCTCCGCCGATGACGCCGGGCTGCTGCATCGCGCGCTGCACGTGCTCGCGCCAGGCGAAGGGCAGGCGGGTGTCGGCGTGGAGGAACAGCAAAAGATCGCCGCGGGCGTGGGCACCGCCGGCGTTCATCTGGCGTGCGCGGCCGGGGTCGCTGACGATGACGCGGGCGGCGTGGGCGCGGGCGATGTCGGGCGTGGCGTCGCTGCTGCCGGCGTCGACGAGGATGAGCTCGGTGTCGGCGGCGGCGGCGATGCTCGCGAGCGTGTCGTTGAGGGTGCCGGCTTCGTTGAGCGCGGGGATGATGAGGGTGTAGCGCGGCGTGCGAGGCTGCGGCGTGATGCGCTGCCAGGCGGGCAGGTCGGCGGGCTCGTCGACGTCGTCCAGCGTGGGCAGCGTGGCGAGGCTGAGGCCGAGCTGGTCGATGCGCTGGCGGGTCTGGGCGAGGACGCGGTCGGTGCTCCAGTCGATGTCGTCGAACAGCCCGGCGTGTGGCCGGCGCATGCCGATGAGGTAGTAGCCGCCGTCGCTGGCTGGGCCGAGCACGACATCGTGGTCTTGCAGCGCGTCGAAGGCGTGGGCGATGGTGGCGGTGTCGAGCTGCGGGCAGTCGGTGCCGATGGCGATGACGGCGTCGCAGGCGTCGTCGTGGCCATGCTGGAAGGCGTGGATGAGGCGGTCGCCGAGGTCGCCGGTGCCCTGGTCGACGTAGCTCAGGTCGTCGCCGAAGGCCTGGCCCATGCGTGTCGCGTCGCCGCCAGCGTAGCGGACCTCGACGTGTCGCCCCGCGAGGCGGGCCCATTGGCGGGCAACGTTCAGTGTGTGATGGTTCATCTGCCGCTGAAGGTCGGCGGCCCCTTGCTCGCCCAGGGCCGGGATAAGCCGCGTCTTGGTGGTGCCGGGCTCGGGGTAACGGGCGAAGACGATGAGGCGCTGGCGCTGGAAGGGTGCGTCGTAGCGCGGCAGGGCTTCGCGGGCGATGGTGGTGAGGATCTTCGTGCCGGCTCCGATGACGCCGCGCACGGTGCCGGAGATCTTGGACTTGCCGATGCGCTGGCGGTAGGCGACCGGCGCTTCGACGACGCGCATGCGCTGCTTGAGCGCCCGGGCCTGCATCTGCACCGTCCAGCCGAAGCCCAGGTCGTCCATGCGCAGGGCTTGCAGGGCATCGAAGCGGATCGCGCGGAAGGGGCCCAGGTCGCTGCACGGCTGGCCCCAGAGGCGGCGCAGCAGGAAGCTGGCCAGCGCGTTGCCGGTGCGCTGCGGCCAGGTCAGGGCGCCCTTTTGAGCGCGCTCGACGGTGCGCGAGCCGATGACCAGCTCGGCGCGTCCGGCGACGATCGGCTCGATGAGGCGGTCCATCTGGGCGGGGAAGTCGCTGTGGTCGGCGTCGAGGAAGACGACGATGTCGGGGTCATCCAGCGCCGCCAGGGCGCGCAGGCAGGCCGCGCCGTAGCCGCGTCGCGGCTCACGCACGACGGTCGCGCCGTGGGCCTCGGCGACCTCGGCGGTGCCGTCGGTCGAGCCGTTGTCCGCGACGATGACCCGGCTGACCCACAGCGGGATCTCCTCGATGACCTGGCCGATGGCGCGGGCCTCGTTCAGGGCGGGGATGACGACGGCGATGGCGGGCTCGTGGGGCATGGCGGTTTACCGCGAAGAGGCGAAGAGCGCGAAGAGCGCGAAGGTAGGGGAAATTATCGA
>SLDI01000334.1:0-3678 GCA_007125385.1 Phycisphaeraceae bacterium
ATGTGAGGCGCAACGCCGTTTTCTGGGCGAAGCCGCGCGGCTCCTTGACGAACGCATCGCCTCCGGGCGCGTGATCGAAGGACACGGCGACCTGCGTCCGGAACACGTTTGCGTGCTCGACCCCCCGGTCTTTATCGACTGTCTGGAGTTCAAGCGTGAGTTCCGCGTGCTTGACGCCGCCGATGAACTGGCCTTCCTGGCGATGGAGTGTGAACGGCTCGGGGCGTCATGGGTGGGGCATGAGATTTTCGATGCCTATAAACGGATCACCGGCGACGCTCCGCCGCCCCGGATGGTCCATTTTTACCAGAGTTTTCGCGCCACGCTGCGCGCCAAGCTCTCAATCTGGCACAATCTGGACGACGGGGTCAGGGAGCCGGAGAAATGGGTAAACCGCGCCAACTGTTATCTTGATCTGGCCGCCCATCACGCCGAGCAGGCTGTGTACCCGGGTTCTCCATAAATCGTTGAGGCCGAGGCTCGTCAATAACCGTAGGCCTCCGAGAGGTCGGCCAGCGAGCCGCCCTCGTGGAGTCTGCGCAGGGCCTCGGCGACCATCGGGGCGACACCGATCACCTTGACCTTCGAGTCCAACAAGGCGGCATCCAGCTTGTCCGGCGGGACTGTGTCCGCGATGAAGACGCTTTCCAGGGGCGCCTCGGCAAGCCGGGTGGAGGCGCTCGCGCTGAACAGGCCGTGGGTGGCGACCGCCAGCACGCGGGCCGCGCCCGCCTCACGGCAACGCCCGGCGGCCCGCGCCATGGTCGTTCCGCCGGCGATCAGGTCGTCGACAATGATCACCGTGCGCCCCGCGACCTCGCCCACCAGCAGTTCACCGCTGACCACGCCGCCACTGCGCCTTTTCTCCACGAAGGCATTGCCCACCCGCCGCCCCAGCGTCTGCTCCAGGCGCTCGCGGAAGCGCTCCGCCCGCTTGGTTCCGCCGGCATCGGGCGACAGTACGACGACCTCGTCCTCGCCGATCTCGGCCGCGATGACGTCCGTAAAGACGTGCCGGGCCTCCAGGTGTTCAGTGCCGCAGCGGAAGGCATTCTGGTAGGCGGCGAGATTGTGCACGTCCATGGTCAGAATGCAGTCCGTGCCTACCGCCTCGAAGAGGGCGGCGACATAGCGCGTGCTGACCGGGTCGTTGGGCTTGGTGCGGCGGTCCTTTCGGCTGTAGCAAAGATAGGGGACGACCGCCGTCACCCGGTCTGCCCCGGACTGCTTGAGGGCACCGATGAACAACAACAGTCTCACCAGTTTTTCGTTGACCCCTTGAGGGCCGTTGCCGTCCAGGGACTGTATGACGTACACGTCACGGTCCCGGACGTTTTCCAGGGGCCGCGATTTGTGTTCGCCGTCCTCGAAGTCCCGTTCCTCGTGACGGCTCAACGGCAGGCCCATGGCAGCGGCCACCCGCTTGCCGAAATCATGGGAGGCATCGAGAGCGAACAACTGGGGTGCTTGCGGCATGTTCAGACTCCCAGGTGGCGGTTAAACCATTTCGCCGCCAGCGTGGCGACTTCTTCCAGCTTGCCCGCCTCCTCGAACAGATGAGTGGCGCCGGCGACGACCTCCAGGCCGTGGCGTTTCAACTGCTTCGCCGCCTGCCGGTTGAGCCCCAGGACCACTTCATCCAGGGCGCCGACAATCAGCAGGGTGGGAGCCTCCACCCGCGACAATACGTCGCCTGCGAGGTCCGGTCTTCCGCCCCGGGATACGACGGCGGCGATGCGCTCGGGGCGCCGGGCGGCGGCACGCAGGGCAGCGGCCGCGCCGGTGCTTGCGCCGAACAGCCCGATTTTCAGCCCGTTGAGTTCCGCCTGCTGTGCGATCCAGTCCAACACGCCGTCGAGCCGCTGGGAAAGCAAGGTGATGTCGAAGCGAAGCTCGCCGGTCACCTCGTCGACGCGGGCTTCCTCAGGGGTCAGCAAGTCGAACAACAGGGTGGCGTTGCCTGCTTGGTTGAGCTGTGCCGCGACAAAGCGGTTGCGGGGGCTCAGGCGACTGCTGCCGCTACCGTGGACGAAGACCACGAGGCCCCCGGCCTGCGCCGGCATGGCGAGGTTGCCGGGCAGTGTGGCCTCGGGGGTGCTGATAGCGACCTCCTTTTCGACCATGCTCATTGGGATTGCCCGCGACTCAGCAATGCAATGACTTCCTCGTCGGTGACCTGGGAAAACTCAGCGAAGAACTGTCCGACCGCGAAAAATGGCTCGGGAGTTTGCAGGCATACCAGTTCGTCCACGGTGTCCTCCAGGCGCTCTGCCGCCTCCGGAGGGGCCACGGCCACGGCGGCGATCAGTTTGGAGGGGCCCTGCGCCCGAACGGCGCCGAGCGCAGCCTTCAGGCTGGACCCGGTGGCGACACCGTCGTCCACCACAATGGTGACCCGGTTCCCTGGATCGACCGGCGGACGCCCATAATTCCGGCGCCGCTCCTGTATCCGCTCCAGCTGGGCCTGCTTCTCCCGCTCGATGTACTCCTGCGATATGCCGAGCTGGTGCGCAGCGGCGGTCAGTTCCACACGGCCGTTTTCATCCCCGGCGCCGATGGCGTATTCCGGGTTTCCCGGCGCGCCGAGCTTGTGGACCAGGACCACGTCGAGTTCCCCGTCGAGGGCGTCGGCGACAATGCGTCCCATTGGCACGCCGCCCCGGGGGATGGCCAGGACCAGAGGCCGGGCGCCGCGATAGCGCTCGAGGCGCTCAGCGATGAGACGCGCGGCTTCTTCGCGATTCTGAAACACGGGGTTGTTCCATTTCCAGATAACGCTCCAGTATTGGGAACAATAAACGCCCATTTTTGGCAATGGTCAACAGGTAATTCACGGGTGATGAAGGGACATGCGTGGCGCCCCGCAGCCGGGGCAGAAGCTGCGGCGTTTACAACTGAACGCGACCAAGTGCCCAGCATGGCCGGGCCCGCAGCGTACCGGCAGGAATGCGTATTCCAGGCACCCGCATTTCAGATAATCCTCCGATTCCCGCCGCACGTAGTCCGCCAATGGCCGACCCTGCCCAGCCACGTGGATGGCAAACAACGGGTAGTGCTGCTCGACGATCCGGCAAACCGTATTTGTTCGGGCCGGTGGCGCTGGTAACGGCCACCCCCGAGCCCTGACCGACAGCCCTTACCGCCGCAGTATGAAACATGCCTCGCGTCATGGCGCCGGCCGCATACCACCCTGAATCGATCAACTCCCGGGGTATCGCTAGACCGTCTTGTTCCTGGGATGATCGAGCGCCGCTGTCGGCTGCACTCCCGTGCGATCCGCCGTCACATGGCAGTGCGCCTTGGCAATCGTTTTGTCAAATGTATTGCCGCAATGCAATGGCCGAAGGTTCTCCACGACGTCCGGCCCACCCGGAGACGTATTCACAATGGTCCATCCGTGCTCGGAATTCGCGTTGTCGAAGGCTTGGCGCTTCAACCAGGCTCCACACTCGTCCTGACGCCACTCTGCGGAATCCTGATCAGGCATTACCCGTGCCTTCTCCCAGACCTGCTGAACCAGATCCTCGCCATATGCCATAACCCTTCTCCTTGCAGAAGTAACGCCAAGCCACTGGAAATCATCGCTTCCGAACGACCAGAAGCATGATTTCGCCCTTGGTGCAATGGTGAGTGATACCGCCTGCAGAATACCCCTCCGCCGGAGCACCTCCCTGGCTC
>SLDI01000153.1:0-3676 GCA_007125385.1 Phycisphaeraceae bacterium
CCGCCGCGTCGCCGGCATCACCTCCCGCCCGTGGTAGAAGACCGCGATCCGATCCCCCGCGATCGTCAGCTCCTGCCGCTGCATCAGCTCGCGCAGCCGCGGCACCAGTTGCTGCTCGATCACCCACGTCTGCCCCGGCCAGATCGGCACCTCCAGCCGCACGAAATGCTCGCCCGTCGCCAGCGTCAGGGGCCCCGTCACGCTCGCCTCGCCCAGGATCACCCCCTCGAACTGACGCCCCAGCTCGCGCGCCAGCGTCGCCAGGTGCTGCTTGGCCGGCCCCGCGTCGGCTGCCGACGCCACCGCCACGTCCACGCACGCCAACTGCGCCCCGTGACGGTACATGCCCACCATCGCGATGTTGCGATTCGGGATCGCCACGCTCTGGCCCAGGTAGTTGCGCACCCGCGTCATGCGCAGGCCCAGCTCCGTCACCACGCCCGTCTGGCCCGAGACCTCCACGACGTCGCCGACGTCGAACTGCCCCTCGAAGATGATGAAGAACCCCGTGACCATGTCCTGCACCAGGCCCTGCGAGCCGAAGCCGATCGCCAGGCCGATCACCGACAGCGACGCCAGGTAGGCCGCGTAATGAATCCCCAGCTCCGAGAGAATCATCCCCAGGGCCGTGAAGTAGACCACGTACTTGAGCAGGTTCAGCACCAGCACGTGGATCGTGCGGGCCCGGTTGTGCCCGCGCCGGTACAGCCCCCGCAGCGGACCGCGCTCGCTCGCCACCGCCCACTGGCTGGCCCACTTCGCCCCGCCGATCGCCAGCCGCGCCACCACCACCACCACGATGATGAACAGAATCCGGTACAGCCGATCCAGCATCAGCTCCGGCGGCGTGTCGAACAGCCGCAGCAGCAACCGCCCCCGGTCGAGCTGCCGCGTGAACGTCACCGGCTCCGCCAGGTCGCCGCCGGTGACCGTCAGCTCGTTGCGCGACGGCTTGGTGAACTGGTAGACGGTCGTCTCCTCGCCGACGTGCAGGCTCAGCGTCTGGCGCTCGAGCGTGAACGTGCCCCGCCGGCCGTTGAGCGCGAAGCCGCCGTCCTGGTCGAACGTCATCCGGATGAGCTGGTTGCCCAGCGTCGTCCTCCACGTTCCCGCCAGGCTCGCCAGCCGCGCCTCGTGCTGGACCGCCCCCAGGGCACGCTCGGGGCCAGGGTCGGGCTCGGCCGCGAGGTCGGCGGGCGCATCGTCAGCCACCGCCGACGCCGCAGCCAGCAGCAGCACCAGCACCGTCAGCAGCGAGGTCGAATATCGCACGGGTCGGCTTCCAAGCGGCCTGTGCACCGCACGGCCATGCGGTGCTCAACGATCGGCGCGGCCGGGTTCATGGTACCGCCAGGATGTGCCGCCGGCCTGGCCGCCCGTGCGTCCGACGCTCCCGTCGGCCGACGCCCTGTGGGCGACGCGGGGCCACGAGCGCCGGCGGCCACCAACACGATCTCACCGCCAGTCGTCGGCACCGATCGCTTTCACCCCCACGCCCGGCCCCCCTTCCGCGTCCCGCAGATCGCCACCTCCATGCCCAGCGCCTCGGCCATCGCCGCCTTCGTCAGCAGCGCCGCATCCGCCTCCCGCGCGCTGTTGGCGTAGACGCATTGCACGTGGTTCGCCTTGTGCCGGGCCATCATCTGATCCCGCGTGACGCCGTACGTCACCGCGTGCATGATCGGCCACTGCCACGTCGTCTCGTCCCACCGCCGCTGCGTTTCCTCCCGCGTCAGCTCGATCACGCCGGCGCGGCCAAGGTCCATCTTGAGGCGATTGTTCTCGACGTAGACACGCGACCAGACGATCTCGCCCGGCCTGGCGATCCCCCGCAGCGTCGAGCCGCCGTTGGGAAAATACATCGCCGGCTGGCGGAAGCCCTCCGAGCCCGACCACCCGCCAATGTGGTGCGCCGGCGGAGCACTGCCCGAGATCAGAAACACCCACACGTACTCGCTGGTCGTGCCCGACGCGTCCCGGTCGCCCCAGCGCAGATCGTGCAGCGTGTTCTCCGTCGGCTGGCCCAGCGCTTCATGGACCCGCTGCGTCATGAGCCCATCGAGCCCGGCGCACTCGTCCACCTCGTTGAAGTGGGTCACCGGCTTGCCCTCGTAAAGCACGCGCGACCCGTCCCGGCTGCGCACCGGCGGACGCTCGCCGTTGTTCAGCGTCCCCTCCACCAGGTCCGACGCCGGCAGCAGATCCTTCAGCCCCTGCTGGTACTGGATGCCGATGCAGTCGCACCCGAAGTCGTCCGCGATGCGCGCGGCCGCGATGTACATCTTGCACTGGTCGTGGATCTGCTCGTCGGTGAGGTCGGTTTCGTGCGTGGGGCCGGTGTGGAACGTCATGCCGCGCTCGCCCATCCACCAGCGCACGTCGTGGGCCTCGCGGTCGCTCACCTGCGTCGTCTCGTAATAAAGGGCGCTCTGGCTGAGGCGCTCCTTGTAAACACCCGTGGGGTTGAGCAGATGGTCGGGGATGATGGCGTTGAACATCCCCATGCAACCTTCGTCGAAGACGCCCATGATCGCCTTGTTCTTCTGCAGGTCGCGCGCGAGCTGCTCGCCCACCTTGCGTGCCTTGCCGGGCACGGTGACGTTCCCGAGCTTCGTCACGTGGCTCGTGGCGTGCGAGCACTTGCCGGTGTCCAGCCACTTCTTGAGCCGGCCGGTGAAGTACTTGTCGGAGAAGTCCTCGCTCCAGAGCGTGGAATACTTGACGTTCGCCTTGGTCAGCGAGCCGTTGAGGTTGAGCATCCCCACCAGCCCCGGCCAGGTGCCCGACCAGTTCGCCACCGTCAGGATCGGCCCCTCGTGCGTGATAAGCCCGTGCAGGATGTGGTGCGAGTACTGCCAGACCGACTCGGCGACGATCAGCGGCGCCTTGGGGTCCACCCCGCGAAAGACCTGCATCCCCTCCTTCTGCGAGCCGATGAACCCGTGGCCCTCGTCCTCCTTGTAGGGATGCGCCCGCACGAGCCGCCGCCCCTGGGCCTCGACGGCCGCGGTCAGCGCGTCCTCCATCTGCTTCTGCGCCGCCCAGCAGTTCTGGTTGGCGCTCAGTCGCAGGTCCCCGTTGGCGATCAGCAGCACGTCGGCGTTGCGACGGGCGGCCGGCTTCTTCCTGGTCGACTTCTTCTTCGTGGACTTCTTCCGCGAACCCTTCTTGGCCATGATGGTCGGCTCCTTACCAAGGCGATGCGGCGATGATAGCAGAGGCGGCCACGGCCATCTTGCGGCGGCGATCGCTGCCCGCCAACAAGCCCCCCGCGATCGCGCCTACACTTGCGACTGTGACCGACGCGCCCGCCCCATCCGACGTCACCCGCCTGGCCCGCGTCCACGGCTTCGCGCTGGCGGGCGTCGCGGAGGCCGGCCCCAGCGCCTGGGCGCACGTCGTTCGACAATGGATCGCCGAGGGCGCGCACGGCCAGATGCACTACCTGGCCGTCAACCTCGAGACGCGCCTGGACCCGCGCCGCCTCGTGGCCGGGGCGCGCAGCGTGATCTGCCTGGCGGACTTCTACCCCGCACGGCACGAAGCGCACGCTGCCCGCGCGGGTGCCACGGCTGGTCCGCGAAGCGGCAAGCCAGGCGACACGCCGCCAACACACGGCTTGCCTTCCGGGCCAAGCCGTGCCACCCAGCCCCCCCGCCACCTGCCCCGCCACCTC
>SLDI01000533.1:0-3669 GCA_007125385.1 Phycisphaeraceae bacterium
CAGCAAGGAGCTGGCGCTGTGCAACCTGACCAAGCAGGTCGAGTTCGACATGGAGTTCACGGTGGAGAAGGGGCGGGGGTACGTGCCGGCCTCGGAGCACTACGACACGAGCAAGGAGCAGGAGGTGGGGGTGATCCCCGTCGACGCGATCTTCTCGCCGGTGACCCGCGTGCGCTACAAGGTCGAGGACACGCGCGTCGGGCAGAAGACCAACTACGACAAGCTGACGCTGGAGATCTGGACCAACGGCACCGTGACGCCGGAGATGGCCCTGGTCGAGGCGGCGAAGATCCTGCGCAAGCATCTGAACCCGTTCGTGCAGTACTACGAGCTGGGCGACGAGACGGCCAGCGAGTCGGCGGCCGCGGCGGCGCGCGTCGACGAGGAGCTGATCCGGCGCCTGCAGATGCCCATCGGCGAGCTGGACCTGTCGGTGCGGGCCAGCAACTGCCTGGAGTCGGCGAAGATCAACACCGTCGCGGACCTGGTGTCCAAGACGGAGAACGAGCTTCTGAAGGTGCGCAGCTTCGGCAAGACGTCGCTGCGCGAGGTCAAGCGGAAGCTGTCCGAGATGGGCATGGAACTGGGGATGGAGCTGCCGCCGGAGGTCACGGCGCAGGCGGGGGTTTGAATCTCGGATTTCGGATTTGGGCAGGGGTGGGGCTGATTTGATAAAATGCGGTGCTTGACGCCGTTTTGGAGTTTGAGTGATGAGACACCGGGTGCGAGGTTTCAAGCTGGGTCGGACGACGAGCCATCGCGTGGCGATGTGGCGGAACATGGCGGTGTCGCTGCTGGCGCATGAGCAGATCACGACGACGATCCCCAAGGCCAAGAGCGTCCAGCCGTTCGTCGAGCGGCTGATCAGTGTCGCCAGGCAGGACAACGTCGCGGCCCGGCGGCAGGCGATGAAGATGCTCGGGCAGGATCGGCTGATCGTCCGCAACGAGGACGACGACGACCTCGAGCGCAACGCCTATGGCGAGGTGGCGCGCAAGGGCGGGCGTCGGCAGGGGCTGCGGGCGGTCAAGCACCTGTTCGAGCAGATCGGGCCCCGGTACACCGATCGCAGCGGTGGATACACGCGGATCATCAAGCTGGGCACGCATCGCATCGGCGACGGGGCGGATCTGTGCGTGCTCCAGCTCGTCAGCGATGACGACACGGGGCCGCAGGTCGCCGGGCAGTATTCGCGTCGGCGGGACAAGGCGAACCGGCGGATGGAGTTCGCCGCGAAGCTGCGCCGGGCGCGGACCGGCGAGCCCGCCCCCGCCCCCGCCACGCCCGTCGCCGAAGAGGAGCCGGCGGCGGAGGACGGCCCCGAGCAGGCCCCGGCCGTGGCGGAAGACCAGGCGGCGGCAAGCGAGGTGGTGCAGGAGCAGGCCGGGGACGAGGCCGGCGAGGCCGGCGAGCCCGACGGGGACGAGCAGAAGAAGTAAACCGGGCCTGCCTGGCCTCACGCCCGGTCGAGCATCGCCGTCAGCATCTCGGCGTGTCGGCGCGTCGCGCCCTGGTGCTCACGGATCACCTCGCGCCCGCGCCGGCCCATTGCCGCGGCCCGGTCGGGCTCGGCCAGCAGCGTCGCCGCCGTGGCGCCCGGCTGATCGGTGACGATCAACCCCTCGCCGGCGCGCAGCGCCGCGACCATGTCGGCGAAGTCGGCGTGGTGCGGCCCGATGATCGTCGCCTTGCCCAGGGCCACCGGCTCCGTCGGGTCCGAGCCATACAGCCCCAGAAACGACCGCCCGACGATGCACACGTCGGCCAGCGCGTACGCCTTGCGCAGCTCGCCGAGCGTGTCGAGCAGGAAATACCGCGTGCCTTTGGTTACGCAGCGCCGCCCTGCGTCGGGGCAGTGCGTCCGCCGCACGACCCCCCCCGCCACTTTCCCCGCCACTTCCCCCGCCGCCCTCGCCGCCAGATTCGCCACTTCGTCGAATCGTTCCGGCCGACGCGGCGCCACGAGAAGCTGGGCGTCGGCGGGGCATGACTCCAAGAGCATCGCCTCCTCGCCCGGGCCCGTCGAGCCGGCGACGATCAGCGGCCGGTGGCGATCGATGCCCATCGCCGCCGCCAGCTCATCGGCGCCCTGGACGGCGTCGGGCTCGGCGATGACGGCGTTGTCCCACTTCATCGAGTCGAGCACCCGCACGCGCTCGGCCGGCACGCCCATGTACCGGAACCGCTCGGCGTAGGCCGGCGTCTGCACCGCCGCGACATCGAGGCTGGCGAATGTGGAGCGCAGCACCGGCCGGGCCAGGCGGTACCGCTTGAACGACCGCTCGCTGAGCCGCCCGTTGATGACGCAAAGCCCGATGCCGCGGCGACGGCATTCGCTGACGAAGTTGGGCCAGAGCTCCAGCTCCGTCAGCGCCACGGCGCTGGGCCGGACGCGATCCAGGAACCGCCGCACGGCGAAGGAGAAGTCCAGCGGGTAGCGCACCACGGCGTGGCGCTCGGCGAACAGCTCCACGGCGCGGGCGATGCCCGTGTCCGTCGTCGCCGAGATGATGATCCGCACGTCCGGCCGGGCCTGGGCCAGCTCCGCGACGAGCCCGCGAATGGCGTTGACCTCGCCCACCGACACGGCATGGATGAGCAGTCGCTGCCCCTGGCCGTCGACCGCCTGGCCGCGCCCGAACCGCCCCGGCCAGTCGGTGCGATGCTTGCCCGTGCGCACCATCCGCGTCGCCCACACCGGGGCGCTGACCACGCCCGCCACCGCATAGGCCAGGTCGCGCACGAGCATGGCCGCGATTCTACGGATGTAGGGTGGGTAGAGCGAAGCGAAACCCACCGCGCTGTCCGTGGGTTTCCGCCGCAACCGGTGGGTTTACCGGCGTTCGCCGGTGCCGCGGCCATCGCTTCGCTCTACCCACCCTACATTAGCGCCGCCGCCGAATAGTTCACGGCGTGGGGTGCCACGGCTTGACCCCAAGGACAAGCCGTGCAAGGCTCGCGGCTCGCACGGCTTGCCGCTTCGCGGACAACCCGTGGCACCCGCTTTCTGACACCGCCTGGCGTCTCCGGGACGCCGGCGGCGGCTTTATGCGCCCGGCCCCGTCCGCCTACCATGCGCCCATGAGCGAGCCCGGCCCGCGCCTGTCACCGCTGCTGACCGATCTCTACGAGCTGACGATGGCGTACGGCTACTGGAAGCTCGGCCGGGCCGATCAGCCCGCGGTGTTCCACCTCGAGTTCCGCGACCGACCCTTCCAGGGTGGCTACGCGATCGCCTGCGGCCTGGCCCGGGCCGCCGAGTTCATCGAGAACTACCACTTCGCCGACGAGGATCTGGCCTACCTCGCCACCGTCCGCGCCCCCGACGGCGCCGAGCTCTTCGAGCCGGCTTTCCTCGAATACCTTCGCGGCCTGCGCCTGAGGTGCGACGTCGACGCCGTGGCCGAGGGCACGGCCGTGTTCCCTCACGAGCCCGTCCTCCGCGTCACGGGGCCGATCCTCCAGGCCCAGGTTCTTGAGACGGCGATGCTCACGCTCGTGGGTTTTGAGACGCTGATCGCCACCAAGGCCGCCCGCGTCTGCCACGCCGCCGCCGGCGACCCGGTCATCGAGTTCGGCCTGCGCCGGGCCCAGGGCGCCGACGGCGGGCTCAGCGCCGCCCGCGCCGCGTACGTCGGCGGGTGCGCCGGCACGAGCAACGTGCTGGCC
>SLDI01000496.1:0-3661 GCA_007125385.1 Phycisphaeraceae bacterium
CGAAGGGCGGGATTTCCGCAAGGTGGTCCGATCGTGCGCACAGGGTGGCAGGGCGCTTCCCGGAAATCCCGCCCTTCGCTCGCGGACTCGCTCAGGACGGGCGTTAACCGTGCGGACAATCCTCTTGTCTGCGGATCCCCGATCCCCGAACCCCCACTCCCGCCCCCCTCACACCAGCAGGTGCGCCAGCAACCCCTTCTGCGCGTGCAGGCGGTTGTGCGCCTGGGCGATCACCCGGCTACGGTGGCCGTCCATGACCTCGTCGGTGATCTCCACGCCCCGGTAGGCGGGCAGACAGTGCAGCACGATCGCGTGATCGGGGGCGCCCTCCAGCAGCGAGGTGTTGAGCTGGTAGTCGGCGAACGCATCGAGGCGGCGCTGCTTCTCGTCCTCCTGGCCCATGGAGACGAAGGTGTCGGTGTAGACGGCGTCGGCGTCGACGACGGCGTCGGCGGGGTTGGTGATCTGCTTGAGCTTCACGCCCGGGTAGCGCTGGCTCATCTGCCGCATCGCGGCCGCGTCGAACTGGTAGCCTTGGGGGCTGGCGATGGTCATGTTCATGCCCAGCATGCCGGCGGCGTGCATCAGCGACCAGGCGACGTTGTTGGCGTCGCCGACGAAGGCGATCGAGCGCCCGGCGACGTCCCGGCCGAAGGCGTCCATGATGGTCATGACGTCCGCCAGGGCCTGGCAGGGGTGGGCCTTGTCGCTGAGCATGTTGATGACCGGCGCGGCGTTGGCACGGGCCATCTGCTGAAGCGCGCAGTGGTCGTAGACGCGGGCGGCGATGGCGTGGACCATGCCCGCGAGCACGCGCGTCGCGTCGGCGACGCTCTCACGCTCGCCCAAGCCGACCTCGTGCCGGCCCAGGACAATGGCATGGCCACCCAGCTCGTTCATGGCCTGCTCGAAGCTCACGCGCGTGCGCAGCGACGGCTTCTCGAAGAGCATCGCCAGCGTGCGGTTGGCGAGCAAGGGGGCGTTGGCGACGCCGCGCTGCCGCTCGTCGCGCAGGGCGAAGCCGGTGTCGAGCACGGCGATGAGCTCGTCGCGCGTCAGGTCGGGGATGTCGAGCAGGTGGTTCATGTTGATCGTCGCTAATCGATTCACCGCGAAGAAGCGAAGGGAGCGAAGCACGCGAAGAAAACGGCGAGAACAGGGCTTCCGGATGCAAGCTTTCCTGCTGCTGCCGGGCTCCGTCGGAGCAACCCGTGTCCGCCCGTTCGCACGCCCTCCCCTGCTCTTGGTTCTCTCCTGCTGCGCCTTTCTTCTCTTCTTCGCGCCCTTCGCCGCCTTCGCCCCTTCGCGGTTACGCGTTCACCGTGCCGCGGCGTCGCCGATCACAGCACGATCTCGGTGCCGATGCCTTGCTCGGTGTAGACCTCCAGCAGCAGCGAGTGGCGGATGCGGCCGTCGATGATGTGCGCCTTGGTCACGCCCGCCTCCAGGGCGGTGAAGCTGGCCTCGACCTTGGGCAGCATCCCGGCGGTGATGACGCCGTCCTCGACGAGCTGCTCGATCTGCGCCTTGGTCAGGTGGCTGGCCAGGTCGTCGACGTGCTCGCTGCGCCGGATGCCGTGCGTGTCGGAGACGAGCACGAGCTTCTCGGCCTTGAGCGACGCGGCGACGTGCCCGGCCACGCTGTCGGCGTTGACATTGAGCTTGCCGCCGGCCGCGTCGCGGCTGATCGGGGCGATGACCGGGATGCAGCCGGCCTCGGCGAGCGCTTCGATGAGCTCGGCGTTGACGCCTTCGACCTCGCCGACGTAGCCGACGTCCACGCGGCGGCCGCCCTCGCCGTCAAGGAACAGCCGGCGGGCGAAGACGGCGCAGGAGCCGAGGCTGTGCAGCCCCATCGCCTTGTGCCCCAGCTCGCGGATGCGTCCGACGATGCCGGCGTTGACGTCGTTGACCAGCACGTGCTCGGCGATCGCCAGCGTGCGCTCGTCGGTGTAGCGTCGGCCCTGGACGAACTGGGCTTCGAGCCCCGCCTGCTGCATCGCGGCGGTGATCCCCTTGCCCCCGCCGTGGACCAGCACGGGCCTCATGCCCACCGCCGCCATGAAGCACAGATCCTGGAGCAGGCTGTCGAGGGTGGTCGGCTCGTCCATGATCGAGCCGCCGACCTTCACCACGACCAGGCGGTCGCGGAAACGGCGGATGTATTGGTGGGCCTCGACCAGGGCCCCGGCTTTGGCAATGGCTTCCTGCACGGCAACGGCTCCGGTCGGCAGGGGGGAATCCCATAGCGTACCGCGCCCCGGCGGCCGTCACAAACCGTCCAGGCGCCCGCGCTCAGGACGTGTGGAGTAGTCGCCCTGTGGGGCACCCATCTCACACGCGTTCTCAGAGCTTGAGCACCCGGTCGAAGAAATCCAGCCCCATCGCCCGCTTGGCCCGGGCCAGGGTCTGCTCCGCCAGGGCGTTGGCGCGGCGGGTGCCGTCACGCAGGACGCGCAGCACCTGGTCGGGGTCGGCCTCGAGCTCGGCCCGGCGGGCGCGCATCGGCTCGAGCAGGGTGTTGATCACCTCCGCCAACCGCTGCTTGCACTCGCCGTCGCCGATCGTGCCCGCCTCGTAGCGCTGCTTCATGTCGGCGACCTCGTCGCGGTCGGGGTTGAACGCGTCGTGGTACTCCCAGAGCGGGTTGCCCGCGATCACGCCCGGGTCGTCCTTGGCCATGCGGCCGGTGAAGATGCGGGCGCACTTCTTCTTGACCGTCTTGGCGTCGTCGGAGAGGAAGATGGCGTTGCCCAGCGACTTGCTCATCTTGTTCCTGCCGTCGATCCCCGTGAGGCGCGCCACCCGGCCGACCTTCGCCTCGGGGATGGGGAAGACGCCCTTGTCGGCGTGGGCGTCGTCGTCGGCCTGGGGGTCGACGCCGCAGTAGAGGATGTTGAAGCGGCGGGCGACCTCGCGCGTCATCTCGATGTGCGGCACCTGGTCCTCGCCCACGGGCACCGAGTCGGCGCGGAAGGCGAGGATGTCGGCGATCTGGCCGACCGCGTACATGGGGAACCCGAAGCTGTACTTGTCGCCCAGCTCCTTCGTCTCGATCTCGGTCTTGAGCGTGGGGTTGCGCATGACGCGGTTGAAGGGCAGGAGCATGGCGAAGTACCACGTCAGCTCGGCGATGGCGGGGACCTCGCCCTGGATGAAGATGGTGGACTTCTCCGGGTCGATGCCGGCGGCGAGGTAGTCGATGGTGATCTGGATGACGTCGTCGCGTACGGCGGCGGTCTCCTCGACGCGGGTGGTCAGGGCGTGGACGTTGGCGATGATGAAGTAGCAGTCGTAGTCGCGCTGCATCCGCACGCGGTTCTCGACGGAGCCGACCCAGTGGCCGAGGTGCAGCCGGCCTGTGGGCGTGTCGCCCGTGAGCAGGCGCGGGCGGGCAAGGCCCGGGTCTTGATGGGGGTTCGACGAGGCAGGGGCGGGGTTGGTGGCGCGGTTGGACATGCGGGGAGTTTACGAATTCAGAATGCAGAATGCAGAAAGAGGAGAGGTGCGTGAAGGGGAGAGGGGCGTGAGGGGTGGTGTTTGCCGGCACTGCCTTGGCCCCCCCTCCCGCCGGGAGGGGCTGGGGGAGGGTGCGCCCTGCAACCATGCGTGCCGTCCAAGCACAGCGGGTGCCACTGGCGGCTTGTCCGCCAGTGCCCAG
>SLDI01000271.1:0-3661 GCA_007125385.1 Phycisphaeraceae bacterium
AATACGCCACCGGAAACCGCTTGAGCGGCCCGGCGCGGCGCTGCGTGACCGTGGCTCCGGCTTCGAGGTAGTCTTCGAGCTGGTGAAACGCCCGGGTGACCCGCGCTTCGAGGGCGAGATCTGCGGCCTGCTGCGCCAGTGTCGATTCATCGACATGAGCCAGAAAAGCGACCGGGTTGTGCTCGA
Organism: Phycisphaeraceae bacterium; assembly: GCA_007125385.1. Classification (GTDB taxonomy): domain Bacteria; phylum Planctomycetota; class Phycisphaerae; order Phycisphaerales; family Phycisphaeraceae; genus SKPT01. The sequence goes on from SLDI01000271.1 coordinate 187, forward strand.
GCCGGCGCCATTGCTGGGCGTCGAGGTCACGGAAGATCTCGATGATCTCGGGATGCCAAACCCAGTAAAGGTTCCTGGCAAGCTGGCGCAATCGGGCGAGGATGCTCATCTCGCGACCTTATCGGTAGAGGCGTGGAATACATAGACGGGTAGGTGGTGCGTTACAGCATGGCCTCTCTCAGTCACGCCTCGCCGAGAGAGGCGCGCGCACGAAGCGGCCGCGGCTGTCGCGAATCCGGTCGGTGGCGGCGTGGGTCGCCGAACTCTGGCACCCACACTTGTTGGCCAGCTCACGGTTTTGCACGCCGTTGCCTGCCGTTGCCGGTGACTCGGAAGGATCGCCCCACATCTGCTTGCGCACCACCCGCAGATCGACGTGAAGCTTCAGCTGTTCCGTGCTCTCACGGATGTTTTGCGCGAAGCGTGCCAACGCCTCAGCTACGTTCCCTGCGTCGCCCGTGATGCGTGTCGTTCCATCGTCTTCGAGTGCAACCTGACACTTCGCTTGCCGTGCGGCTGTCAGAATTCCGCCCCGGGCGACGCTGAGCGAATCGCCGCCGGTATGCAGATCGACCGATACAGCCGAGGCAGCCGTCACTGGTTCGTTGCTGGCGCTGCCAGCTGGCTCTTCGACAGAGGGCCTTGCGTTCTCACCTTCGGATGTCCCCTCCGCGGTGACGGCGGGGTCGTCGGTATCCACGTCCGCCCCGGGCTCGGGCACTTCGGAAGGAACGTCGGCATCGCAGGTGGCGGAAATTTGCTCCGGGGCATACACCGCGAGCGTCTGCTGCGCGACCGCGTCCCAAGTGAAACCGTAGCGCACGGCATCCAGACCACGCTGACCCATCTGCCGGGCACGATCAAAATCGCCGAAGATCTGCTGTAGGCCCCATGCGACGGATTCCGCCGAATCGTAGATCTTCAGGCCGTTGATTTCGTGATCGACGAACTCGGCCGGGCCGCCGTTGTGTGTGGCGAGGACGGGCTTGCCCGCCGCCCACGCCTCCAGCACCACGATGCCGAACGGCTCGTTGCGGCTCGGGACGCATGCCACGTCAGCCATGCGAAAGACCTCAACCAATTCATCGCCGCTGCGCTGTCCGAGCAGGCGCACGGCGTCGGCGATGCCGAGCTGATGCGCCCGCTGCTCCAACTGACGCCGCATGCCCCCATCGCCGGCGAACACAAGCTTGGCGGGGGGATGCTGCTGCAGCGCCGCTGGAAATGCTTCCAGCAGGATGTCCGGTCCCTTCTGGTAATCGAGGCGGCCGCAAAACAGCGCCACCGGATCCATCGGGCCGACCTGATACCGCCGGCGGGCCTGCTCGACATCGACAGGTCCGGCGAAGCGATGGCGGTTGACGCCGTTGTGGACGACCGACAGCTTCCAGTCGGGCACCTCATACATCCACTGCACTTCGGCGCACGTGGCGCCGGAGACGCCGATCACGTGGTCCGCCCAGTCACAGCCCGCCCGCTCCTGGTGGCGGATGCGCTTGGATCGCCCGTCATGGAAGAGGTTGCCGCTGCGGCCGTATTCCGTGGCATGGATCGTCAGGATGCCGCGACGTTCGCGGCCCTTCTTGATCCAGATCATCGCGTTGGCGCAGAGCCAGTCGTGAGCGTGGACGATCTCGAACGGCTGCCCGGTGGAATCCTCCACGCCGAACAGCCGATGCACGAACGCACGGCACATGTTGTTGATGTCGTCGACGAATTCACGGTGTGGTTTGTAAGCGCAGCGGTAATAATGCACCCCGTCTACGCACGCGTAGTCGGATTGCCCGGGCGCCCTGCGCGTGAACACGTGGACCTCATGGCCCTGGCGGGCAAGCGCCGCGGCCAGCTCCGTGACATGAACGGCCACGCCACCGATGGCGAACGAATGAAGTGACTCCCAGGCGAGCAAAGCGATTCGCATGCTGTCCCCATTTTCTCGGTTCAATAGATGCTGTCGATGCGTCCTCATCGATTCAGCGCCCCCTCAGGATGTCGGCGCCGCTGCTGTATCCGTCCGCCCCAGCCTGTTCACCCGGGACAAGCTCCCGATATGCCTGATGGCACTTGGCCGCGGCCACGCCCCAGCTCAACCCACGCAGTTCCTCACGCCCATCCAGGCACAGCGTCTCCGCCAGAGCGGGGTGCTTCAGAATGGCGATGATGCCGTTGGCCATCCCATCCACGTCCCAGTGATCGACCTGCAAGGCGCCGCGGCGGAGCACCTCTGCCACGCCTGATGTCCTGGAGATGATCGTAGGGGTCCCGTGTCGCACGGCCTCAAGCGCCGTCAGGCCGAACGGCTCGCTCACGGACGGCATCACGTACACGTCCGCCTGACGATAGGCCTGGGCAACCTCGGCCTGACCGAGAAAGCCGGTGAACAGGATCTGCGCGCCGAGCCCGTCCGCCGCGACCCGCTCGATCATGGAAGGCATGAGATCGCCATTGCCGGCGATGATGAACCGGGCGTCGTCCACGTGCTCAAGCACCCGCTCCGCGGCGGCCAGGAAAAATCCGGGCCCCTTCTGCCGGGTGACCCGCCCGAGAAAAAGCACCGTGCGGCGCCGCTCACGCAAGGCCGGCACAGGACCGGGATCATCGGCGAAGACCATTCCGTTGTGCACGACCTGGATCTTTTCCGCGGGGACGCCGTAGCGGCTGACGAGCACGTCCCGCGTGAGGCCGGAGACGGCGAGCACCCGGTCCGCCGCATGGACGCCGGCACGCTCCAGATCGTAAACCGGCTGATGCACGTGCTCGCCGCTGCGATCGAATTCCGTCGCGTGCACGTGGACGACGAGCGGCTTGCCGAAGCGAGCCGCGATGGCCTGTCCCCCGCGCGGAAGGTCATCCAGTCGTGGGCATGCACGATGTCGAACTGCTCAGCCGACGCCACCTCGACGCAACGGCGGGCGTAGGCCTCGGTCCGCCCGAGCAGGTCGCCGCCATAACCGCCGATTGCGCCAGCGCCTACGACACGCAACCCGCCCTCTTGGCCGTGCCACTGACTCGGCTCGTCGGGCGACATCCCTGTCGGCGTGTCGCTGAAGCGGCTGCCCGGATACGGACTGCGGAGCCGGGAGGGGACCGTTCTGTAGGCCACACGCGCCGCGGCCGCCCTCCCCGCTGCGGTTGGCCGATTCGGCGGCGAGGTGGCCACGTCCATGGTCGCCGCAGCCGTCATCGCACGGGGCAGCACAAAGACGATCTCCGCGCCCTGGCCGGCAACCGCCGTGCTCAGGCCGTGACAGGCGGTGCCGAGGCCTCCGCTGATGAACGGCGGAAACTCCCACCCCAACATCAGCACACGAGGACTGCCCTGCCTATGGGGCTCCGGGATGTCGGCTCCGGGCAATGCCACGATGCCCCTTTTTGGATGATGACGTGGAACGAACAAATTCGAGTCTACGGTGCCACGTCGTGAGCCCGGCTCACGATCGTGTTTCCGGGGCCGATTCGAGCGTCACGGCGCCGC
>SLDI01000305.1:0-3660 GCA_007125385.1 Phycisphaeraceae bacterium
CCGCCATAGGCATACCACAGCCGCCCGTCGGCCGTGCGCTGCTCGATGCCGTGATCGATCCACTCCCACACGCACCCGCCCTGCAAGCGGTCATGCGCATAGAACACCTCCCAATAGTCATGCAGATCGCCCGGCCCATTGCCCATCGCGTGCGAATACTCGCACAGGATGAAAGGCTTGTCCGCGTACTGGCCCGGCTGGATCGTCCGCCCGCTCGCCTCGACCGCCTCGCCCCGCCCCACTTTCGCGCAGAAGGCGGTGTCCGCGTACATCCGGCTGAACACGTCCGCCAGCTCCAGGTCGTAATTGCCCTCGTAATGGATCGGCCGCGTCGGCTCATGCTCGCGCGTCCACGCCGCCATCGCCTGGTGATTGCGCCCGAAGCCCGACTCGTTGCCCAGCGACCACATGATCACGCTCGCGTGGTTCTTGTCGCGCTCGACCATGCGCCGCATGCGATCGACGTACGCCTGCTGCCAGGCCGGGTCGTCGCTGAGCCGACTCCAGTCGCCCACGGGCTGGAAGCCGTGCGTCTCGATGTCCGCCTCGTCGATGACGTAAAGCCCGTGCTCGTCGCACAGGTCGTAGAAGCGTGGCTCGTGGGGGTAGTGAGCCGTGCGCACCGTGTTGATGTTGTGCCGCTTCATCAGCAGCACGTCCTGCTCCATGGTCTCGACGTCCAGCGCCCGTCCGCATTGCGGGTGCCACTCGTGGCGGTTGACGCCCTTGAGCATGACGGCCTTGCCGTTGACGAGCAGTTGCCCACCGCGCACCTCGACCTGCCTGAAGCCGACGCGCACCGGCACACACTCGAGCAGTTCGCCGGCGTCATCGAGCAGTCGCACCAGCAGCGTGTGGAGCGTCGGCCGCTCCGCGGACCATTTGGCCGGCGCCTTGACCGCCGCCTCGAGTGTCACCGCGGCCACGCCGTGGGCGTCGAGCGTCACCGCCTCGCCCAGCGGCGCATCGAGCACGTCGCGGCCGCGATCGTCGACCAGCCGCGCTTCGACGCGCCGCTTCGCGCGCTCGCCCGTGACGTTCGCCAGCGTCACGTTCGCCGTCAGCGTCGCGTCGCGGTGGTGCTCATCGAGCGTGGTGCGCAGCCCCACGTCCCAGACGTGCACGCGTGGCGTGGTGACAAGCCAGACGTCGCGGAAGATGCCGCTGAGCCACCACATGTCCTGGTCTTCGAGGTACGTGCCGTCGCACCACTGGTAGACGCGCACGGCCAGCAGGTTCTCCCCGTCGTGCACCTGCTCGCTGACGTCGAACTCGCTGGGCACGCGGCTGCCCTGGCTGTAGCCGACGTGCTCGCCGTTGACGTACACGTCGAACGCCGCGTCCACGCCCTCGAAGCGGAGCACGTGCCGCCCCGCCACCTCGCCCGCGCCGGCCACATGAAACGTCCGCCGGTAGGACCCTGTCGCGTTCTCGTCCGGCACGCGCGGCGGATCGACGGGGAACGGATAATTCACGTTGGTGTAGTGCGGCCGACCGTAGCCCTGCATCTGCCAGTGCCCGGGCACGGCGATGGTCGCCCAGTCGCTGTCGTCGAAGTCGGCGTGGTGGAAGTCGCCGGGCGCGGCCGCCGGCCGGTCGGCGTAGTCGAACCGCCACGTCCCGCTGAGCAGCGTCCGCCTCGCCGCCGTCCCCGCCCGCGCCGCGGCCTCATCAGCAAAGCTCTCGAAGCTCGCCCGCGCCGCCAACCGGCTGCGCGACTGCACGTCCACGTTCTGCAAGTCCTCGATCATGGCGCCAGCGTAGCGTATAAAGCCGGGACCGGTGGTCCCGGGGCATCGGCCAGGATGTGCCCGTCAGCGATACCCTTCATCGGCACCTCGACCGCGTGGCGCCACGTCCGACCAGGCGGCTGCGACAGCATCACGCGTTCGCCACGAAGGCGCGAAGAAGACGAAGCGTGCACGAAGTAAGACGGGGAGCGAATGAGGAAACCAGGAAGGGCAGGAAGGCAGGAAAGGAGGTCAAGGCCAACTCCCTCCGCGAGCGGGGGCTCACCTTTTAACCCCCCTCCCTCCGGGAGGGGCCGGGGGAGGGTGCTTCCTGCCGCCTTGCGTCCCCGATCGCGCCGCAACGCCCTCCCCCGGTTGCCACACAACGCCGTGAACTTAATGCGTGGCGGCGCTGATGTAGGGTGCCGCCGGCAGCTTGCCCGCCAGTGCCCACGCCCCAGCCACACCATCGACGCCCAACCGCCACCGATAGCCCCGCCTGGCAAGGTGGGAACCGGCCCGCCCGCACCCGCTCCACCATCGCCCCCCGTGCACCGTCGCGCCGTCGTGGCTTGCCCCTTGCCCCCGCCCCCCACCTCGCTCGTACAATGGGCCATCATGAGCACCACGCGCCTGCCCTTCATCGCCCTGGCCTGTCTCGCCGTGGCCACCTCCGCCCCCGCTGCCCTCGCCCTCGACGACGAGCGCTACGACAAGGCCACCGCCGCCATCGACCGCGCCATCGAATACCTTCGCGACAACCAGAACGACGACGGTAGCTGGTCGCCCGAGCCCGGCGGGCCCGCCATCACCGCCATGATCGTCCTGGCGATGATCGACCGCCCCGACATCTCCGACACCGACCCGGCCGTCGACCGCGCCATCGACTTCATCCTCAGCCACGTCCAGGACGACGGCGGCATCTACGACCGCATCCTCGCCAACTACAACACCGCCATCTGCCTCTCCACGCTCAGCGAGCTCACCCACCGCGACGGCATCCCCGAGGTCGTCGCGGGCGCGCAGGACCATCTGCGCTCGCTCCAGTGGACCGCCGGCGACACCGACCCGCAGGGCAACCCCATCGACGAAAGCCACCCCTTCTACGGCGGCGTGGGCTACGGCACCCACGGCCGACCCGACCTCTCCAACGTCCAGGTCATGGTCCAGGCGCTCTACGACTCCGGCGTCGACTGCGACGACCCCGCCTACCAGCGCGCCGTCGCCTTCATCTCCCGCCTCCAGGGCCACGAAGCCAACGACATGTTCGACGAAGGCGTCATCGAACGCGACGGCGGCTTCATCTACGCCACCAGCGTCGACAGCGACAACGTCGGCCTGCCGCAGTCCATGGCCAACCCCGACCAGATCGAACGCGCCCGCCAAGGCCTGCCCGTCTCCGGCCTGCGCAGCTACGGCTCGATGACCTACGCCGGCTTCAAGAGCTACCTCTACGCCAACCTCGAACCCGACGACCCCCGCGTCCGCGACGCCCTCTCCTGGATCAAGCTCAACTACACGCTCGAACAGAACCCCGGCATGCCCGAGCCCATCCACCTGCACGGGCTCTACTACTACTACCACACCTTCGCCCGCGCCATGCACGCCTGGGGCCAGCCCACCATCGAGACCGCCGACGGCGAGCAGCGGCACTGGGCCAACGATCTCATCGACCACCTCGCCGAGCTTCAGAACGACGACGGCTCATGGACCAATGAAGCCGACCGCTGGATGGAGGCCGACCCCAACCTCACCACGGCGTACGCGCTGCTGGCGCTGACTTACGCGCTGCGGTGAGGGGCAGGATGGGGTGCCACACAGCATCCCGCAGGGTGCTGTGTGTGCCTGGTGCCCGACGCGGAATCGCACGCGGCAGCCTTCGGCATCCTGCGCGGCGATGAGGGGATTCAGCTTGACCGTCAAACGCAAC